>JARROU010000032.1:0-10867 GCA_037383585.1 Campylobacterales bacterium
ACCGGCAGCGAAATGATCGTCTATGGCGGAGTCAAAGGCTACCCGTTGAATACGGGAGGGGCCTACAATCCGGGACCGGATAGCTGGCATCCGATGTCGACCGACTGCGCCCCAAGCAGCAGATATGAGCATACAGCCGTATGGACCGGCAGCAGAATGCTTGTCTTTGGAGGCCGGGACACCAATAATATGGGCGCCGCCTATGATCCCGTAACGGATTCGTGGCTGATGCTTCCCATATACAATGCGCCTGCGGGACGAAGCAATCATTCGGCCAGATGGACCGGAAACGAAATGATTATCTGGGGAGGCGGTTTGACGACAGGCGGTACGACGAATACGGGGGGAAGATACACCCCCTGAAAGAGACGAAGGTATCGCTGCGGGTTTCCTCATCGACTCCTTACAAGACCTGGAGCGTGCCAAGGAGATCTTCAACATCGCGTAGCGCGATGTCACTTCTGCGTTTCGTTGATCAGGGCGAGGTTGTTCAGGTCGTGCTTTTTGAGCAGGTCCAGCAGCCGGACGATGCGTTCGTAACGGACCGACTTGTCGATTCGGACATTAATAGGGCTGTTTTTGTCCCTGACGGCCGCCAGCGATGCGTCCAGCGCCTCGAACGTCACCGCTTTTCCTTTGAGGGCAATCGCATCTTCGGACAGCTCTATGTTCACCTCCTCCTTTTGGATCGTCTGCACGGCCGCCTCGCTGGCGGGGAGGTTCAGCAGCAGGGCCAGTTCCTCTTTTTTGAACGCGGTGCTCACCAGGAAAAAGATCAGCAGCAGAAACACGACGTCGACGAGTGGCGTCATGTCCGGGGCAAGGGGTTCGCGGCGTCTCATGGCTGCGGCCTGTACACCGTCGGAAGGATTTCGCCGGTCACCGTCGCCTCGAGACCGTCAAGCATCCCGATCAGGTAGTTGTAGCCGATGTAGTGCGGGATCGCGACGATCAGCCCCGCCACCGTCGTCACCAGGGCCATGGAGATCCCGCCGGCAAAGACCGACGGGTCCCCCATCCCGGTTTTGGAGATCGCGTCAAAGGCCATCAGGACGCCGGCGACCGTTCCGAGCAGCCCCAGCAGCGGCGAAATGGAAGCGATGATCTTTACCGTTCCGAGACCGGTTTCGATGGCATAGAGCCGTTTGGCCATCTCGTCCTTGATCAGTTCGACGATCACGTGTTCGTCCTTGAGGGGCACGCCGGTACCCTTGATATGTTCGATCACCTCCGTGAGCAGCACATGCTTGTTTCTTCTCGTCATGATGATCTGGATAAACTTCACGAGCATCATCGTAAAACCGATCACGTTCAACGCGATCAGAATGTAAACGATCACACCGCCTTGTTCGACATATTGCATTAGATCCATTTTCTTATCTCCATTGTGTTTTATTTCAGCCGGTACTCGATCGGCACGATCAGCTCCCACCGCTCGCGGATGAGTTCTTCCGGGATCGGGTCGAACCTTCCGACCCGCTTGAGCGTTTTGAGCGCTCCCTTATTCAGGCGCTTGTAGCGCGACGTTTCGTGCAGTGCCGCATCAACGATGCTCCCGTCGGTCAGGACCGTAAAGCGGACCAGGACCACGTCTTCTTGCCTGAGCCGGCGTGCGCCTTTGGGGTAAAATTTGTTACGCTCAAGGGCCGCTTTGACCGCGGCGATATAGTTGGCCTCGATCGCCTCTTTTTCGGCCGCAGACATCTGCGGCACCTCGGCCACCGGTTCCGGTTCCGCCACGGGCTCCGGTTCCGGCGGCTGCGGTTCGGGCTCAATTTCCGGCTCGACTTCCGGTTCCGGTTCGACGACCGGTTCCGGTTTCGGTTTGGGCGTCGGTTTCGGTTTGGGTTTCGGCTTTGGTTCAGGCTTCGGCTTTGGTTTCGGTTTCGGTTTCGGTTTCGGTTTCGGCTTCGGCTTCGGTTTCGGTGGCGGCGTTTTCTTCACCGTCACGTTTCTGAGATCGATCCGGTGCACTTCCTCTTTTTTCACCGCGACCGCCTCTGACGATACCGACCAGGAAAAAAGCAGCAGTACATGCAAAGCCAGAACAAAAGCAAAAACGGATAAAACGGTGGTTTTCATATGTTTCAAACAGACCTACTTGATGTTCTTCGACTGCACAGCAAAAATAAAATCATTTACAGGAACAGAACCCAGCCGTGTGCGGCAACTACCGTAAGAAACGCTGACAGGTTTACAAGCTTGTTGTTGTACATAATGACTCCTTTTAGCGTTCCGGCACCCTGCCGGATCCTGTTTGTTTTTGTCCCCGGAACCACGTTCGGAATCCAGGGAGCCAAGGGTTAGAATTGCGCCCGGAGGCCCGCGTATATCTGGCGTCCGCGCAGCGGTCCGTAGATGTAGCCGACGTCGTAGCCGCCTTCCGCGTCGTAAAACAGCGGTGTCATACCGTCTCCCGTCTGGGTGTAGTCGAAGAGGTTCTTCACACCCGCATAGAGGGTGAACTGGTCGTCTAGGTCTTTGGAGATCTTGACGTCAACCGTGTAATAGGCCGGGGCATCGGTCTCTTTCGCCAGATCGGGGTTCCCGACATCCGCGAGGCGGTTCCAGCCCTCGTAGCCGTATTCGGAAAGATCACGGCTTCCGATCCACGTCGCCGTCAGGTTCGCCGTCCAGCCGCGGTCTTCATAATCGACCAGCAGACGGACCCGGTCCTCGACCTGCGCCAGGAACTGCGCCTCTTTGTAGGCGCGGTCAAACTCGTAGTGCTCCACGCTGCCGCCGAGGCTCAGCTCCGGGGTGAGCTGGTAGCCTGCCACAATGTCGTACGCGTAGGTATTGAGTTGCTTGTCCAGGGTCGCCAGCGTCGGCCGGTCGTAATCGTCGGTATTGATATAGGCCAGGTTCTCGATCTGCGTCCAGGTGGCCGACGCCGTCGCCGTCCAGCGCGCGTCGTCATACGAGAGCGCATAGCCGACGGAGTTGGAACGCTCTACCTTATCAATGTCCACACCGAAGCCTTCGTCGAGGATCCCGTGTTCGGATTCGAAGAAGGTCAGCGGCGCGCGGTACCCCTGCCCCGCCGAGAAGCGCGACGTCCACGCGTCGCTGTGGTTCCAGCGCACGTGCAGGCGCGGCACGAGCAGCGTCTCGTCGATCTCGTTGCCCTCCTCCTTCTGGTCGGTCCAGTCCACCGTGATCTTGTCCGCCCGCAGCGCGAAAGAGACCTCCAGGTTTTCCGTCGGACTCCAGATGTCCTGGACGTACAGCCCGTACGACGCCATATTGAAATCGTCCTGGGAAATGTTTCCGTCTTCGAAGAGCGCGCGGGAGGAAGCATCCATCCGCTCGTCTTTCGTATCCGCACCCACCGTCAGGAAGTGCGTATCGGTGATCATGTTGTTGTAGCGGATGTCGCCGTAATAGATGATGTCCTCATTGGCGTAGTCGTCGCCCTCGTAAAGCGAATCCTGGGTCTGGCGCGCCCCGCTGCCCGTGACGATGACGTTCGATTCTTCGTCGATCTCGTGCGTCCAGCGTGCGATCGCCTCTTCGCGCTCGGTCGTGATCGCCTCGAGCGTGCCCAGGGCCGCCCCGTCGTAGCGGTTGCGGACGTCGTCGCCGACGAAATGGGGGTCCCCGGCATCCTGCTCGGCCGCATAGTGGTCATCCGTCACCGGGCCCCCGAAGACGTCCGAACGCTGGCGAGTGAGCTTGATGTCGAGGTTGTCATAGTCACCGAGGTCGCGGGAGAAGCGGACGGAAACCGACTGGTTCTCCAGCAGAGGGGATTCGTTCACCCCGTTGTTGTCCTCGTCCCACTGCCCCTGTTTGTTGTACTGCGCAGAGACCGTGGCGCGGGTCTTCCCGTCCTCGCTGACACCGGTGCCGACGATGGAAAGCAGGCGGTACTCCTCGTTGCCGGCCGCGGCGTCAAAGAAGAGGCCGTTGCGCTCCGCCTTTTTCGACTTGACGTTGATGACCCCGCCGATGGCGCCCGGCGCGATCAGCGACGCCCCGCTGCCGCGGGCAATTTCAATGCTGGCGACCCCGGCCGTCGTCATCGCGTCCATCCCGTAGTAGCTCGAGACCGTCGAATTCATCGGCACGTCGTCGACAAGGACCGTCGTATGTTCGCCCTTGAGACCGTTGATGCGGATGCGCTTCATCCCGCACATCGAACAGCCCGTCGCGGCCTGGATTCCCGGCTCGTTCTCGATCGCTTCGCTCAGCGTCGCCGCCTGCTTCTGCTCGATCTCCTTTTCGCTGATCACCTCCGTTTTGACGATCACATCCTTGACCGCCCCCGAACGCGAAAGGCGCTCGGCGACGTCCTCGACGGTCACCGTCTCCAGTTGGTCTGCCGCCATCATGGCGCTGCACGCCGCCAGGCTCAAAATTACACTTTTTTTCATCTGTTGTACTCCTTTTTACTGATGATGTCTTTCAGCGATTCGCTGTTTTGATAACCGACGATCTTCGTTTTGAAATTCCCCTCGGCGTCGGTTACGAGGGTATAGGGCGTCATGGAGACACCGCCGATGTCGTGCAGCAGCTTTTCCGAGGCGCGTACCGTCTCAAAAGAGACCCGTTCCGCCATCTTTTGCAGCCGCCCGGTGTCGTTTCCCAGGGCAACGGCGACAACATGGATCGTCGTTCCCGCTTCTGATTGCACGACCTTTTCAAAGGCCGAGAGCTGCTTGGCGCACCAGCGGCATTCGGTTTTAAAGAACGTCAGGTAGAGCGGCTTCCCGCGGTAGGCGTTCAGGTCAACCGTCTTTGTTCCTTTCAAAGTTTCAAGACGGTAATCGAGCAGTGAAAAATTTCCCGCATTGAGCAGACCGCCAAGCAACAGAACCGTTCCCAAACCTCTCAAGAACACGCCGAACCTCCAGTTTTATTTATGATTATGATTATCATATTTGGTGTCGAGATTTTACACCCTGTCAACTTACTCGAAACTTAATGTTACTGATAATCGTTATCTTTATCTGGATTTGGCAATGCATTTTTGATTCCCAAAGGAAATCCCTAGGCCTGCAACCGTCTTTATTGGCTAATTCATTGATACATCCTTATGATAATTGTTATCAGTATCATATAGGCTGAGCATTACATGAAACTTAATATGATATTCGTTATCATATTAATTGTATTTTCCGCCCTCGCACTCCACATTCAGGACGATGGTTCCGCCCACGTCCATCCCGCTCTTTTTGAGCATCTGCAGCAGCTGAAACTCCCAGTGGCTAGGCGCATCCAGCCTGAACGTCTGCCCGTTGTTTCGGCAGACGACGGAAATATCGCTCTCTTTGCAGCGGTTAAGAATGTATTTGGGCGTTCCGTCCTCTTCAATCCGCACCACCAGATCGAAAGAAACCATCAGTTTGATGTTTCGGTAGACGGTGTTTATGGAGATCTTTCCCTGCCGTTCCCGGCTCAGCGCCAGATACAGCGCTTCGACGCTCACGGGTTCTTGCAGGTCGTAAAGCGCTTCAAGCAGGACGTTGCGTTTGTAGGAATGGTTGAGGCGTTCGCGTTCTATGCAGATTTGGAGCTGTTCCTTGTACCAGGAGAGCGGACGGCACGTCACGGCGTTTTTTTCAATATCAGTTACCATTTAATCACTCCATTCTTTCGACGTGCCTCCCGCAGCCGTACGGGAACCCTCCGTCGCTTTCAATCGGCTGCGCCCCGGAAGCCACAGCGCCGGCCGCGGTCTGCCCACGTCGGCCGCGGCTGCGGAAATCCGATCCATAGGGGTCAGCTGCGCGTCGATTCCAAGGGCTTTTAGCCGTTCGTTGTAAAATGCGAATAGCTCCGCTTGGTTATCCCGGCGCAATCGCTCTCCTTTTTCGGGGACCTTTGCAGATGTCAGTGGTGCCCTTATGGTTTAGCCGATGCTGAGAGATGCCCTGCTGCGTTGCGCATGGCCATGCCGTGCATGCGACCGCTTTGCAGGGCATCTCTCAGTCCCGTACGTGTTTCCGTTTCCCTGCCGTCCGGCCGGTCACGGACCGGTGTTGGGAAACGCCCGCCTTTGATGGTTTCACTGGTATGAAATCTATTGAGGAGAATCACGATACTTTGTCCGTCCGGAGGCCTACGGCGGGAGTATTCCGGCGACCGGGCGGCGATACTGTTTTTACCTATTCTTTTGTTCTTCACCTCCTTTTTGAATTCGGCGGCAACCGCTTCCCGAGCGTTCCGCCTTTGTTTTCCTGCAACCGCCTTTGTCCCGGTTGCAGAAGGTAAAGGAGTAAGGGACCACCTTTCAACGTCCCGGCAGATTGGTTTTGACCTCAATGTGCCGGCGAAACTTCTCCGTTTTCGGATAAAGCAGAAAACACTGATCGACGTCGCCTTCGCTCAGTTGTCTCGCCCCCTCCTTCAGCGTCTCGCTCCGGGCGCGTTCGCTTGCGGGATCCAGCCGCTTCCAGCGCGGATAGAGCCGGGTGCGCACGCCCCGGCTGTCAATATGAATGTAGGGAGAATCCAGTGTCACCTTCGCGTCGGGTTCGCGCTTGATCCGGCGGTAGACCGTCAGGGTGAACAGCCGGTTGAGATCGAGCGTCAGGCCGACGTTTCTTCCGTCAAAGATCACCCCGATCAGCTGCGCCGCCGGATGCGCATATCCGGCCATCATCGAAAAACCCGGGTCAAGCAGCACCCTTTGCGTCAGCGCCCGCGATTTCGCATCCCGCTCCTGTTTGAAAAACTGGTTGAACAGAAGCGACTCCTCCGTATGGATGCGTACGATGCGCTGTGTGCGTTCGGGCCGCAGGCGGTACATCTGAAAAAACGAGAAGATCTTCTCCTTGAAGATCGTATGCAGCGAATCACGGAACCGTTCGGGGTCCCCCAGAGGGATCCGTGCCGCTTCGCACAGTGAATCGTTGATCAGTGCAAAAAACATCCTTCGGCGCGCTTCGATCGACTCGATGCCGTACGTGCGCGGCAGGATCTCTTTTTCTCCGGTGCCGGTTTCCATAAAGCCTATGGTACGCATCCTCCGCTCCTCAACATGCCCTGCCGCCGATCTTTTTGATCGACGCTTTGTTTTCGGTGTTGAACCGCTCTTCTTTACGCATTTTCATTCCTTTTATTCATGAGTTCTTTTACCAATGCAATCAGATCTTCGATAAAGACCGTTGCGGACATCTGCTCTTTCATTCCACGCTCCTAAAACCGGCTGCCGCTTTCGGACAGCATTTTGTACACAGGGGTGAAAACCGTAACGTGCTTCATGGCATTCCTTGTTGATAATTGATATCACTATGATAAAGAGGGGCACCTTAAAAGAGTATTATATTGATACTCATTATCATATATATTCTGTTTTTTGCATTTTGTTTGGAAACGGAATAAAAATATTTTGGAGGAAAATAAAAGAGACGTCCGAAGCGACCCACTGTTACGACGCTATGATTGCCACGGACATACCGTTCGGCAGCGCGTGAATACGCTGCCGGGTCGAGAGAGATCTATTGCTTGGAAGGGCGTTTGGAAAAATAGGTACACCAGCCGTCCGGGCTGATATCGCCTTCAACAACCTTGCAGGTATTGTCGCCGGGATTGAAAAAGTTGCAATCGGCACACTTGTCGCCGTTGGCGTTGGGAGTGTCCTGGTATTTGACCAGCGATTTTGCCGCTTTGGCAAATGCCGGAGTCGTACCGAATGCGGCAAGCCCCAACACAGCGAAATAGCGCAGAAGCCTTCTTCGGTTCTGATCGTACTGCATGAAAACCTCCTTGAAGTTTTGACGTTTTCATCGATTCTCCACCATTGCCGCCGTCGAAAGAACAGGTATTGTCACGGACGGCGGCAGGCAGCCTGTTTTTACATTATAACGTCAAAAAATATCCGGGAGAAAAAAATATCGATCTAAACGCACTCTTTCAAAAAAGGGAAGAAAACCCGATGTGCTTTAAAAAAGGAAAAGTGGAAAGTTCCGGCGGAAAGCGCCGGAAAAAAGGAGTTAGATGTTGTCGCGGATACCGAGTTCTGCGACCAGTTTGTCGTACGCTGCGCGGTTTGTGCGTTTGAAGTAACGCATCAGACGGCGGCGCTGACCGACGAGTTTGAGCAGACCGAGGCGTGAAGCGTGGTCTTTTTTAAAGGTTTTAAGGTGCTCTGTCAGTTCAGCAATACGTGTGCTGAGCAGTGCGATTTGCACTTCTGAAGAACCTGTGTCATTTTCGTTACGTCCGAACTTTTTAACAATTTCTTGTTTTTTCGCCGCATCCAAAGCCATTATAGCCTCCTGAGGGTATATAAATTTTCTGTTCACAATCGAACAAGGGCGAAATTATAGCAAAAGATCTCCGTTTTGACAACCGCCCTGTACCCAAAGAAGCGAGCCGATCGGAAAGTGAAGCCATGCTGATCACCCGTGCTAGCGAATACGCGTTGCTTTCGCTTATCGTCCTGGCCAAAGCCGAGAAACCGCTCGATGCCGACACCCTTTCCAAGGAGCTCGACATTTGCTTAAGCTTCCTCTCAAAGATTCTGCAGTCCATGGCGCGCAACGGCATTCTCAACTCCTACAAAGGCGCCAACGGCGGTTTCGCGCTGGCCAAGGACATGCATGCGATCACGGTTCATGAGATCACCTGTGCCGCCGAAGGAAAAAATCCGTCTGTTTTCGACTGTTCCAAATCCAAAGAGGACTGCCCTTCCGACAAAGCCTCCACCTGCCAGATCTGGCCCGTTGTCCACCGCCTTCAGGAAAAGATCGACTCGTTCCTCGACCGGCTGACCCTGGCCGACCTGATCGAGCAGTAACCCCAAACCTATAGAACAGAAAGGCCATTGTGACCATTTATCATCTTTCCCATATCGACCTCGACGGCTACAGCTGCCAGCTTGTCATGCAGTATACGCCCAACACCATGCACTTCTACAACGCCAACTACGGTGAAGAAGTGCCCGAGCGCCTCCGCCAGATCATCGAAGCGCTCGAACAGGAAAAAGAGGCGATGATCCTTGTCACCGACCTGAACCTCAACGCCAATGAGTCACGCTGGCTCGACGGCGAGGTCACCCGCCTCAATGATGCCGGCAAAACGATCACGCTTCAGCTGCTCGATCACCACGGAAGCGGCAAAGAGAGCGCGGACCGCTACAAATGGTACGACCTCGATACGACCCGCAGCGCCACGAAGATCACCTACGACTATGCCAAAGAGAAAGGCTGGCTCGAAGATGCACCCGAATGGATGCCCGCCTACGTCGACGTCGTCAACGCCGTCGACCTCTGGCTGCAGCACGAAACGGAGAACTTTGAATACGGCAAGGTGCTGATGCGCCTTGTCAGCGAAACGCGCGAACTCGGCCGGACCCTCTTTGCCGAGCAGGACCGCCGCTATAAACTTTCCCTGCTGATCGAGGCGGCAAGCATGCTCGATCAGCCCAATGCCCCCATCGTGCTCGATGAGAAGATCCACCGGATGAAGAAAGCCTTCTTCCGTGAAAACGAGGACAATACCCTCGACAACCTCGTCACGAAATACATCGTGTCACTGATGGGTCGCAAACGCGACGAAATGACGATCTACTACCGGGGCTACCGCGGCTTCCTCAGCTATGCCGTCGGCAACACCTCCATCATCGGGAACGGCTTTCTCGTCGCCTATCCCGAGTACGATTTCATCGTCGATGTCAGCCCCCGCGGCACCATGAGTCTGCGCGCCAACAACACCGTCGATGTCTCGCTGATCGCCAAAGAGTGGGCCGGCGGCGGCGGCCACCCCAATGCATCAGGCGGGCGGATCCAGGGCTTCAAGGAACAGTTCCGATACGACAAGGTCAAGGCCCAGATCGAAGCGCTGATCGCCAAACGCGAATCCGTCTCCGGAAAACTGGAACAAAAAAGCGAGTAGCTTAGGGATTCTTGGCGAAGTAGCGCTCGACGCCGTCCGCCAGGCCCCGGGCAAAATAATTCTGGTAGGACTTGCTGTTCAACCGCTTCGCCTCCGTCGGATGGGTGATAAAGCCGACCTCGACGAGGACGGCCGGCATCTGCGCCCCGACCAGCACCCAGAACGGCCCTTCGCGCACGCCGCTGTCTTTGACGTTCTTGTAGCGCGCACGCAGCGACGAGAGGACGCTCGACTGCAGATCGATCGCCAGTTTGTGCGATGCGATGATCTTCTCGGAATTGAGCGCGTTCAAAAAGGTATTCTTGCCGTAAAAATCCATATCTTCGACTTCCGCCTTGTTTTCCAGTGCCGCAGCGTCGGTGGCCCGCTTGGAACGTGACGTGGAAAGAAAATACGTTTCAATGCCGTACGCTTTTTTCGCGTTGCGTTTCGGAACGGCATTGGCGTGCACGGAGATAAAGAGATCTGCTTTTTTCTTGTTGGCAAACCGGGTACGATTTCTCAGCTTGACGAAACGGTCCTTGCTTCGGGTCATATGCACGGTATAGCCCCGATCCCGAAGCATGGCTGCCGTCTTGGACGCCAGGGAAAGGACGATATTCTTCTCGATCGATCGGTTGTACCCGACGGCACCGCCATCCTTCCCGCCGTGCCCCGGGTCGATGACGATCACTTTGTCTTTTTTGCGCACCGTCAGCCGGTCGCCGGACTCGACGGTTTTCGGAGACGTCACACCGGTGATCCCTGCACGGATGGTCAGGGTCTTATCCTTTTGGGAAAAGCGTACCGGCAGTGCCTGAGTGCTCTCCAATACGAGCCGAATGGTCGAGGGTTTGTACTGCGCCAGGCTGATGCGTTTGAGATCCCGGTGGGTCAGCGTATGGGACTTGTCCAGTACGGCATGGATGTCGAAAACATAACGGTAGCCTTTTTTGCGGGTCTTCTTGAGCTTGAAGAAGTTGATATCCTTCTTACCGAGCCGCTTGTCGAAACGGAACACCAGACTCCCGTGTTCCCAGCGGAC
>JARROU010000033.1:0-6898 GCA_037383585.1 Campylobacterales bacterium
GTGAAGGGTGAAGGGTGAAGGGTGAAGGGTGAAGGGGGCGTCGGGACGCATGATCCCATAACCCCATCAGGCCGAAGGCCGAACCCATCCGCCCATAAGCGAAGCGCACACACCATGCGTTTGCATGGTGAAGGACTTACAGCTCGTCGGAGTGTTTCGCGAGGTAGTCCGCGACGCCTTCCGTGTCGGCTTTCATGCCTTCGTCGCCTTGGTTCCAGCCTGCAGGGCAGACTTCGCCGTGCTCGTTGGTAAAGAGCATTGTGTCGACCATACGCAGCATTTCGTCGATGTTACGGCCGAGCGGGAGGTCGTTGATCACGGCGTGGCGGACCGTACCGTCTGTGTCGATCAGGAAAGAACCGCGCAGTGCAACGCCGGCGTCAAGCAGAACGTCGTATGCTTTGGAAATCTCTTTTGTGAGGTCGGCGACCAGCGGGTAGCGAACCTGACCGATGCCGCCCTGGTCTACCGGCGTGTTTTTCCATGCGAAGTGGCTGAACTGAGAGTCGATGGAAACACCGATGACGTTGATGCCGCGGTCATGGAATTCTTTGAGGCGGTGGTCAAACGCGATGATCTCAGACGGGCAGACGAACGTGAAGTCGAGCGGGTAGAAGAAGAGAACGGTCCCTTTTTCACCGAAGTTTTCGTAGAGGTTGAAATCGTCGACGATCTGGTTGTCACCGAGGACGGTTGTGGCTGTAAAGTCGGGGGCTTTTTGTGTAACGAGCATGATTGAAACTCCTGTAGTGTGGTTTAAACGCACGGCTGAAACCAGTGGACCGTTTCAGCCGTGCGCTTAACGGTGCACATTCTATTCAAATACTCTTTTAAAAAAATACTTCCGTGATTTTTAGCTTTTTGCTATCTTTCATAGCCGGGCAACACTGAATATCCTAATGCACTTCGCGTCACAGGGTAGTCAGAGTTGCCCAACTTTACCATAAAGGAAAGATGTGTCTAAAGAGTATATTTTTACTTCCGAATCCGTTACTGAAGGCCACCCGGACAAGATGGCCGACCAGATCAGTGATGCGATCCTAGACGATATTATTTCAAAAGACCTTGCTGCCCACGTTGCCTGCGAAACCCTCGTTTCAAACGGTTTTTGCGTTATCGCCGGCGAACTAAAGACCCACGCGTATACCCCGATGCAGGACATTGTGCGCAACGTGGTTAAAGAAATCGGCTATACCGATGCGACCTACGGGTTCGATCACCGTTCTGCCGCTGTCCTCAACGCCATCGGCGAACAGTCTCCCGAGATCGACCAGGGCGTTGCACAGGCAGGCGGCGAGATCGGCGCGGGTGACCAGGGCCTGATGTTCGGGTTTGCCTGCCGCGAGACCGAGGTGCTGATGCCGCTGCCGATCTACCTGGCGCACCGCATTACCGAGCGCCTGGCCGAGGTGCGCAAAGAGGGGATCATCCCCTACCTCCGTCCCGACGGCAAGGCCCAGGTGAGCGTGCGTTACCGCGACGGCAAACCGGTCAGCGTCGAAACGGTGGTCGTATCGACACAGCACCATGAAAACATTTCGCAAGAACAGATCCATAAAGATGTGATCGCCGAAGTCATCGAGCATGTGGTTCCGACGGAACTGCTGAGCGAAAACGTGGTCTACCACATCAACCCGACCGGATCGTTTGTTGTCGGCGGGCCGCAGGGCGATGCCGGTCTGACCGGCCGCAAAATCATCGTGGATACTTACGGCGGCTCCTGTCCGCACGGCGGGGGCGCATTCAGCGGCAAGGATCCGACCAAGGTTGACCGTTCCGCGGCCTACGCCGCGCGTTACGTGGCGAAAAACCTCGTTGCCTCCGGTGCCTGCGAACGGGCAACGATCCAGGTCGCCTACGCGATCGGGGTCGTCGAACCGGTTTCGATCATGGTCGATACGCACGGCACGGCCGTCGTGGACGAGGCGAAAATCGAGGCGTGCGTCAGCGAGCTGTTCGACCTGACGCCCAAGGGCATCATCGAGACGCTTGATCTCCTGCGCCCGATCTATCGCAAGACAGCCGCCTACGGACATTTCGGCCGGGAACTTCCGGAATTTACCTGGGAGAAAACCGACAAAGCGGATGCGATCCGAAACTACCTCGGGTTGTGATTATTCTGTGACGGGGCAACCCTGCTTTTCCCCGTCATGCAGGTACTTTCAGCCCTATTCACTGTTACCTTTTGCTTGAACCTTTTTCCACTTTATAATTCAGTTGATCTTTTTAGGAATCATTAAAGTTCTTTCGATAAACTTTTTTCACATCTACCATAATGAAGGAGAATAATATGGCAGTATTGATTAACGACACATGTATTAACTGCGGTGCCTGTATCGACGAATGCCCGGTTGAGGCGATCGTTGACGAGGACGATAACCCGACAGGCGAAGAGATTTATTACGTATACGGCGACAAATGTGTCGAATGTGTAGGCCATCATGATGAGCCGGCATGTGCGACTGCTTGTCCGACAGAAGGATGTATTGTTTGGGATGCGGTCGGCGAAAGCCCGGAGCATCGCGAAGATATCTCCGATGATATGCGTACCAGCCACACACCGGTTGTCGAATAATCGTATAACGCATACGCTTTACCCTTTGTGCCTGCGGGCACAAAGTTGCTTCCCCTTTTTCTTCTACCTTGGATAAAATCTTCATTTCAACTGAATTCGATCTTTTTTCTGCTATAATTCCACCCTATTTTTGACTACTATAGGAGATACCGAATGGAACAAACACTGTCCATCATTAAGCCGGATGCCGTAGCCAAGGGCGTTGTCGGCAAGATTCTTGATCGTTTTGAAAGCAACGGCCTTCGTGTTGCAGCGACAAAAATGCTGCAGCTTTCCCGCAAAGACGCTCAAGATTTTTATGCCGTTCACAAGGAACGCCCTTTCTTCAACGATCTCGTTGAATTCATGGTCAGCGGTCCGGTTGTGGTCAGCGTTCTTGAAGGTGAAAATGCCGTAGCCAAAAATCGCGATCTGATGGGTGCAACGAACCCGCAGGAAGCGGAAGCGGGTACGATCCGTGCCGATTTTGCGGAAAACATCGATGCCAATGCCGTCCACGGAAGCGACTCTCTGGAAAATGCAGAGATCGAGATCCGCTTCTTTTTCGCGCAAAGAGAAATTTCGTAAGACCGATGAAAATCCCTTTTCGCCGTGTCACTGCGGATCCTCAGCCCTTTTCCCTCACTAAAAAAGGGCTGAACATCGAAGGGACCCTGCGGAAACACCGCTCCGGCCTGGTGTTGCTCGAAGGAAAAATACGGGGAGAGCTCGAGGTGGATTGTTATCTCTGCGGCGAATCCTTTGCTATAATGCCGGATGAAAAAATCGAATTTTTGGTCTCTGACGGTGCTTTCCACGGTCAGGATGAACACTATGATGTTGTCGAGATGCATGAAGGTGTCATTGATCTTGACGAAATTTTCGATTCGGAAATCGCTTTGATTGAAAGCGATTATCACGCCTGCCCCAACTGCAGGTAAGCAACCCGTCTGCTTTCGTAAGAAGCAAGCGTTTGTCCTCGTGGCCTGCGGAATTCCGCTAGGCTTCATGTGCCTCAGCGGCTAGCGGAGGAAGTCGGGCTTAGCCCGTCTCCGGGAATTAAATAAAAAAGAAAGGAAATACAATGGCAGTACCTAAGAGACGCGTATCACACACACGCGCAGCAAAACGCCGTACACACTACAAGATCAAACTGGCACGTCCGGTCAAAGACAGCGACGGCACTTACAAGATGCCGCACCACGTCAACCCGACGACCGGCGAGTACAAATAATTGAAGGTCAAGATCGCGATTGACGCGATGGGCGGGGACTTCGGTCCCGAGCCTATAGTCAAAGGAACGATTGCGGCACTCAAAGCATACCGTTTTGAACCGATTCTTGTCGGAAAGAAAGAGGAGATTTTGCCTTTGATTCCTGGCGGGTTCAAAGACAAGATTTCGATCGTCGAAGCCGAGGATGTTATTGCCATGTCGGATGCGGCGACGGATGCGCTCAAACGCAAAGAAAGCTCCATTTTCAAAGCCGTGGAACTGGTGCGCAACGGAGAAGCCCAGGGCGTGGTCTCTGCCGGCCACAGCGGTGCGACGATGTCGGTAGCGACGCTGCGCCTGGGACGGCTGAAACACGTGCTCCGTCCGGCACTCGTTACGCTGATGACGAACAAGAAGAAGCAGCGTACGGTCCTGCTCGACGTCGGGGCGAATGTCGATTGCAAATCGGAACACCTTGCGCAGTTCGCTGTTATGGGTACCTGTTACGCGCACGATATGTGGGGCATCAACCTTCCGACGGTCGGTCTTCTGGCCAACGGCGAGGAGGAGAGCAAAGGCAATGAAGTCACCAAAGAGACCTTCAAACGTCTCCAGGGCATGGAAGGGTTTGTCGGGAACGTCGAAGGGCGTGACATCTTTAACGGGACCGTAGACGTCGTCGTCTGCGACGGATTCATCGGGAACCTTGTCCTGAAGTCTTCCGAAGGCGTGGCGAGTACGATTACCTACCTGATCAAAGATTACATCCGTAAGTCACCGATCGCGATTACGGGTGCACTTCTGATGCGCAAGGTCTTCAAGCTTTTGAAAAAAGAACTCGATTATGCGGAAATCGGCGGCGCGCCGCTGATCGGTGTAAAAGGGTGTGCGATCGTCAGTCACGGCAAGAGCAACCCCAAAGCGATCAAAAATGCGATCAAACAGGCGATTGATTTCGTCGATACGGGTGTCAATGCCCACATCGAGAAGACGCTCGACGCCGTCGCCAATAAAGGATAATCTATGTATGCAGCTTTTCGTTCGGTCGGCGCGTATGTGCCCGAGCGTATTCTGACAAACGCCGATCTCGAAAAGATGGTCGATACGACGGATGAATGGATCACAAAGCGTACCGGCATCAAAGAGCGGCACATCGCCGCAGACGATGAGTTTACCAGCGACATGGGAGCCAAAGCTGCTGCACAGGCCATCGACCGTGCGGGCATTTCCAAGGAAGAGATCGATCTTGTCATCTGCGCGACGATCTCCCCGGATTACTTTAACATGCCCTCGACGGCGACGATCATTTCATCGAAGCTGGGACTGCCGCAGGTACAGGCGTTCGACATCTCGGCGGCCTGAACCGGCTTCGTTTACGTGTTGAGCATCGCAAAAGCGTTTATCGAATCGGGCATGAAAAAGAACGTCCTGATCATCGGGGCGGAAAAACTGAGCGCCATTACCGATTATACGGACCGCGCTACTTGCATCCTTTTCGGAGACGGTGCCGGTGCCGCGGTCATCAGCGCAACAGAAAACAAGGAAGAGGCCATCATGGATGTGCATACGGGAGCCGACGGCACGTATGCGGACCTGCTGATGACACCGGATGCCGGGACCGGTTCCGCTCATGACGCGCTAGATGCGGAAGCCAGGACAGGCTGCATGAAAATGAAAGGCAACGAAACGTTCAAAGTTGCCGTCCGCACCCTGACCAATGACGTCAAGGCGATCCTCGAAGAGAACAGCATGGCCGCCGACGACATCACGCATTTCGGTCCCCCCCAGGCCCATTACCGCATCATCAAAGCGGTCGGGGATGCCCTCAAGCTGCGCGATGAGCTGATTGTATTGACGGTGCATAAATACGGGAATACTTCCGGCTCTTCCATCCCCATCGCGATCAATGATCTCTATGAGAACGGGAAGTTGAAAAAAGGCGATATGATGCTGCTTGATGCCTTCGGCGGCGGGCTGACCTGGGGGAGTGCCCTGGTGCCATTTGCCGGACCGGCATCGGTGTGATATAATCTACCTAAAAAGGGTAGAAAGGGTTTCATGGTTTATGTGGCGATTGCGCTCTCACTGTTGTTCGTGGTTCTTCTGATCGCTTTCAATGTCCGTTCGAGTCATTGGAGAAACCGTAGAAAAAGCGAAAGAAGGCAGGTCGATGACCGCCGGAAGACCGCAAACGGACGACGTGAGCACAACGGATTTGACCATGAAGGCGAGCAGGCCGACCGAAGACACGGAGGCGATCGCAGGTTGGGACCGGAGACGCGCCGACATAAAAAACGCCGGGCGGAAGATCGTCTTGGCCACGATTGATCTTCCCCTCATCACCATAGAGCGGCACGACAGTGAAGTGCCTTGGCTGAAAATATTCGTGCGCCGCGGCGTCCGTGAATTCAGCGACTGCACCCCAGAAGAGAAGCAGGCGGTCTGGAATGCCCTCGACGTCATCGAACGCGAAATGCTGGACTATTACCGCCCCGAAAAGATCAACATCGCCTCGTTCGGAAATATGCTTCCGCAGGTACACTGGCACATTATGGCGCGCTTCAAAGAGGACAGCTTTTTCCCCGAACCGATGTGGGGGAGCCGTCAGCGCGACGCTGCGCTGGAACTGCCTCCGTTCGAGCTCTTTTTTGACTCGGTCGCCCAAAAGCTTGGCACGCCCGGTTAAACACCCCCTTCAAACCGTCTCAAAACTTTTTCGCTAGAATGTAATGAAAATGCAAAAAAGGAATGTTTTGCACCGTTTTCATTCATCACCGGTCAGAATCGATGGTGCGGATCCGCAGCAGACGCGCGAAGCGATCAGAAATGATTTTCTGAATGCATATGGCCTTTTTGAACTGCTGTTCGAACTGCTGAAAGACGATGAGGCGTTCTACCGTCAATCCGAACCGACCCGCCATCCGATGATCTTCTACTTTGGGCATACCGCGGCCTTTTTTATCAATAAGCTTGTATTGGCCAAAGCGATCACGGAACGCATCAATCCCGATTTCGAATCGCTGTTTGCCATCGGGGTCGACGAGATGGCGTGGGACGACCTGGACGAGAAACGCTATCACTGGCCATCCGTTGCAAAGGTGCGCGCCTACCGAAACAGGGTCAAAGCACAG
>JARROU010000033.1:6925-15214 GCA_037383585.1 Campylobacterales bacterium
CCGAAACAGGGTCAAAGCACAGGTCCTGCATCTGATCGATACCCTGCCGCTTCAGCTCCCGATCACGCAGGAGAGCCCCTGGTGGGTGATTCTGATGGGAATCGAGCACGAGCGCATCCATATCGAGACTTCCAGCGTTCTACACCGGCAGATGCCGCTGGAGTCGATAGCGCCTTCTTCGGTCTTCTCGTACTGCAGATTGGCCGGACCGGCACCGGACAACGGCATGGTCGAAGTGCCGGGCGCTGACGTACGGCTGGGCAAGAGACGAGACGATCCCTATTTCGGTTGGGATAATGAGTACGGCGAAAAGCATGTCGTAGTGAAGCCCTTTCGCGCCTCTAAGATGCTTGTCAGCCACGGGGAGTTCCTTGCCTTTGTCGAGGCCGGCGGTTATGAAAATGAAGCCTACTGGGACGAGGAGGGGAAGGCCTTTTTGAAGCGCAGCGGCGCCAAGCATCCGCCGTTCTGGATCCCCAAGCACGAAGGCGGCTATCGATTGCGGCTTCTGGACCGGGAAATCGACCTGCCGCACAACTGGCCCGTCGAAGTGAACGGGCTTGAGGCGCAGGCCTTCTGCCGTTTCAAAAGCGAGCGCGACGGAAGGCACTACCGTTTGCCGACGGAAGCGGAATGGACCGTCATGGCAGAGCGTTGTACGGCCGTCAAAGGAGAGGTGTTTGACGAGGAAAAGGCCAATATCAATTTCAACCACTACGCCTCATCGGTTCCGGTCGATACGTTTTTGCAGGGCGATCTCTATGACGTTGTCGGGAACGTATGGCAGTGGACATCGACGCCGATCGACGGTTTTCAAGGCTTTGAACCGCATCCGGTCTATGACGATTTCTCCACGCCGACGTTTGATGGAAAGCACAATCTGATCAAGGGCGGCTCCTGGGCGTCGACCGGAAACGAGATCACACGCCATGCGCGCTACGCGTTCCGCCGTCATTTCTATCAGCATGCCGGTTTCCGCTATGTCGAAGCCGAGGCACTGGGCAACGAGGAGGCGGAGAACATCTACGAGACCGACAGCCTGGTGGCGCAGTACTGCGAATTCCAGTACGGAGAGGCGTATTTCGACGTGAAAAACTTCGCACGCTCCTGTGCCGAATATGCGATCGGTTTTTCCACCTCGACCCCTCAGAAACGCGCTCTGGACCTCGGATGTGCGACGGGGCGGGCGTCGTTCGAACTGGCCCGGGTCTTTGACGACGTGACGGGGATCGACTTCTCCGCCCGTTTCATCCAGGTCGGGGTGGCCATGCAGGAGAACGGCCGCATCGCGTATGATCGGGTCGAAGAGGGGGATATCGTCAGCCGGCAGGAACATACGCTCGAAGAGTACGGCCTGGAGTCGGTGGCCGGCCGCGTTCGGTTCTGGCAGGGGGATGCGTGCAATCTCAAGGCGCATTTTAGCGGTTACGATCTGATTCTCGCCACCAATCTGATCGACCGTCTCTATGAACCGGAACGTTTCCTGTCGACGGTGCATGAGCGGCTCAACGATCAGGGCATTCTTGTGCTGACGTCTCCGTATACGTGGCTTGAGGCGTATACGGAAAAAGCGCACTGGATCGGCGGCCATTATGATGAAAACGGTGCGCCGGTCTACGGTCTTGCGGGGCTGAAAACGATGCTTTCAGACCGTTTCGCTCTTGTTGAGACTTGCGATGTCCCTTTTGTCATCCGGGAAACGGCGCGCAAGTACCAGCACACGCTCTCGCAGCTGAGCGTCTGGAAGAAACGCTAGGGGGCCTAGCTCAGGATCTCTTTTGCGATCCCGAACTGGTTGGCGGTCATCAGGTGTACCTTGGGGTGTAACGCCATGATGTCCTCATAGAGCCGTTTGCTCAGGTCGAATCCGATGCGGTAGGCGTCGTCGGCGTCGTTGGCGCTTTCAAGGGCCTCGATCCATGCGGGCGGGACGTGGATGCCGGGTACGTGCGCGTCGAGGAACTGTGCGGTACGCAGTTTCGTGATCGGGAAGAGCCCGAGGATGAGCTGCGCATTCGTACCGTTTTTGGCATTGGCCTCTTCCATCAGCTCCAGCAGTACCTTGGCGTTGTCGAGATCGAACACCGGCTGGGTGATGATCCCCTGGGCGCCGTGTTCGATTTTTTTGAGCATTTTCTTCTGAAGACTTTTCGGATTGCGGGCGAAGGAGTTGACGACGGCAAAGGGCAGAATAGGCTGCGGCGCGACGCTGAAGGCCTTGTCTTCAAGATCCGTGCCTTCATTGAATTTCGCAATGATGTCGAGCAGGAGCGTGCTGTCGCTTTCAAAGACGCCTTTGGCGTTTTTCTGGTCGGAGTTTTTTGCCGGGTCGCCCGTCAGCGCCAGGACGGCGCGCACATCGGCCTCGTTGGCGCCGAGCAGGTCGCTTTGCAGGGCAATGCGGTTGCGGTCGCGCATGCTCATGGTCGCCAGGACCGGCTTTCCGAAACGCTGCTGCAGCATCATGGCCGCGAAGAGGGCATTGTACTTGAGTTTGGCCAGCGGATTGTCGGTGGTGCTGAAGCCGTCGACAAGCTCGTGCAGGCCCAGCGATTCGATGGTGTCGATGACGGGCCGGAAGGAGGCCGCGTGCGATGGGGTTGTTTCCAGCGTCACATAACGCCCGTTTTTTAGCTTCTCTTCCAGTGCGTCAAACACGTTTTACCCCTGCAGTGCGATATAATGGCGCAATTATAACCTAGGGCACCACCAAAAAACCTGTGCCAGGAGCGTACAGGACGTTCTGTGGTGCCTCAGGGCACATAAAGGAGAGAGATGCGGTTATGCGTGTTTGATTTCGATTCGACGTTGATGGACGGAGAGACCATCGATTTTTTTGCCGAGGCGCTGGGCATCGGCGAGAAAGTCGCCGCGATCACGGAGCAGGCGATGAACGGGGAGATCGATTTTTTTGAAAGCCTGCAGGCGAGGGTGAAGCTGCTCAAAGGGCTGGATGTGGAAACGGTTGAACGGATCAGCCGGAACCTGCCCTACATGCCCGGAGCCAAAGAAACGATCTCGGCGCTGAAAGCGCAGGGGATCACCGTCGTCTGTTTCAGCGGCGGTTTCCGGACGGCGACGGATTATGCGATGAATGTCCTCGGGTTCGATGCCGATTTTTCCAATGCACTGCATGCCAAGGACGGGAAACTGACCGGCGAGGTCGGCGGCGACATGATGTTCAACTGGTCCAAAGGGGACATGCTGGTGCGGCTGCAGAGCCTGCTGAAAGTGACGCCGGAAGAGACGATGGTCGTCGGCGACGGCGCCAACGACCTCAGTATGTTTAAATATGCCGGGACACGTGTGGCGTTTTGCGCCAAAGAGGTACTGAAAAAAGAGGCCAATATCATCATCGACCAAAAGGATCTGCGCGAGATCCTGGGGCGTCTCGTATGAATCTGTGGGAACAGTACAACCCCGAAACTTTGGGGGCGGTCCTGGGTGCAATAACGTCTTTGCCGCTGACACAGTGCAGCGACAAGGCGCTCTTTGGGGCGCTCAAACGCCATCTGACCCGAAAAGAACTGCGCTGCTGGGTGATGGCGCAGAGCGGAAAAACGGTCGAGGCGATCGCCGAAGAAACAGGATTGGCTTCGGACGAAATCGAAAAAGCGCTGCAGAAGGCCGGGAAAAAACTGCGCCAGCCGAAACTGCAGCAGGAGTTCCGCACGTTGCTCACGGCCGCCGACGAGGAAGCCTAATAGGTTTTTCTTATCTGCCGTTCAGACTATTGTGATAATATTGTCACCATTAGAGTAAGGAGGGTTATCTAATGAAAAATCGTACATCAGCCGCGCTTGCTGCGCTGCTTGCACTCGGACTTTTCTCCACAGCGGCACAGGCCGACATCAAGAAGGGGCAGAAAGAGTACCTGAAAAAATGTAAGAGATGTCACGGCAACGGGACAAAAGGCGCGGCCATGAAAACACAAAAAGAGTGGGAAGATGCATTTGAAAACGATGCGAAGCTTTTCCGGGAATGGCATAAAGACGACAAAAAAGCGATGAAATACATCGACAGCCGCCGATTCAAAAAAGCGGCGCCGCATCTCAAGGATTTCCTTTACGAATACGGATCTGATTCCGGTAACGTTCCCAGCTGCAGCTGACGCCTTCCTTCTCTTCCTTTTTCTGCGGCGAGGGCCTGCCCGATATTATGATTCGGGTTCTTCGTCGCTGCTTATTTCAACGGCACCGTATTCAAGCAATAGATCTATGATGCGTTTGCGATGATGTTTCTGTGCGATCTTCATGGCGCTCATCCCCTGCGGCGACACGAGATTGATGCTGCAGCCGCATTCGCACAGGAAACGGCACACCTCGATGTGGTTGTAATAGACGGCCAGCATCAATGCGCTCCAGCCGAAGGTATCAAGGCGGTCGACATTTGCGTAATTGTTTATAAGCACTTCGACGGCATATTGCCGGCCCATCGATGCCGCGACCATCAAGGCCGTTCTTCCGTTTTTATCGGCATAATTGACATCGGATCCGAGCTGCATCAGCAGCCGAAGATGCTGTTTGATGGCATCGTCCTGGCGCCGGGCGACGGTATGAAAGAGCGGCGTCCATCCGGCCCGGTTGGTCGGGATATCCGTATGCGCGCCCCGATCAAGCATCACTCTCAGCAGCTCGCGGTAACGGTCTGCGACTTCTGGATAGGTTTCGATGCCGCGGTGCGTCAGTGTCAGCGGGGTATGCAGTCCGTCATAGGTAAGAATATTCGCACCGTGTTTTATTAACATTCCTGCCCCTTCGGGATTGCCGTTACGCAGGGCGATGGTCAGCGCCGTGGCGTGATTGTCGGTCCGGTGTTCGAGTGTCGGATAGCGTTGGAGCAGCCGCTCAAGGACCTTGATGAATTTCGGGTTTGATGCGGCGATGATCAGCGGGGTAATGCCGTGAAGATCGCTGGCATCGATGAAAAACCCTTTGTTCAGCAGATACGTCACCATTCGGACGTTGTTCCCGAAAACCGCATGATGCAGCAGCGTCCGGTTCTGCACGTCACGCTTTTCCAGTTCCGAAGGGGCGGCTTCGACATAGACGAGCGCATGGAGGTTGCCCTCTGAGGCGAGGGAAAACAGGTCCGGTTCTGTGGGGAGATCGAAAAGCGGCTTGACCTCTTTAAGAAGCGACAGCAGGGTTTTGCTCTTTTGTGATTTTGCAATGGAGAGCGGAGTAACCCCCTCCGCATGGGTCTGTTCCGGTCTTGCACCGTGTTGCAGCAGCAGCAGGACGATTTCGGGGTCAAGAAGTTTGACGGCATAATGAAGCGCGGCGTTCCCGTCCCGGTCAGCGAGGTTCGGGTTGGCACCGTTGAGCAGAAGGGACTGTACGATCCTTGTGCGCTGCATGGTGATCGCAAAAACGAGGGGAGGCTGGTGGCCGAACGCGTGGTAGTCGACATCGAAACCTTCGTCAATCATGGCCTGCAGCGTTGTTTTGTCATCACTGCGCACGGCATTGTAGAAGGCTTCGCTTTTGTGCTCTATGATCTCGCCCGCCGCCGGGTCATACATAGGCGTACCCAAAAGCATGGCACTGTGAAGGCGCTCCATAAAAGGCATGCATACCCCTCATATTTTAATAATGGTTACTCTATCGTAGCACAAAAGGTTGAAAGGGTTGTAAAGCTTGTCGGGAAAAAAGGGAGTTAAAGTTCTGAAGCCGAAGCTTCAGAAGGGGGAATTATTTGATGATATCAAACGGATTCTGTACAACTTCTTTGCGAGAAATTGTGTAAGGAATGATTGCCGCGGAACGTGCGCGTTTGATCGCGACCGTAACCATGTCCTGATGGCGCTTGCAGTTGCCTGTCAGGCGGCGCGGCATGATTTTGTAGCGCTCGGAAAGCGAGTGCTTGAGGCTAGAAGCGTCTTTGTAGTCGATAAAGTCGACTTTCGCTTCACAGTATTTACAATAGCGTTTTTTGTATTTGCGTTTTTCTGCCATAGTTTATCCTTGATGTCTAAAATGGGATTTCGTCTTCGTCGATGTCGATTTCCGGAATCGTGTTCTCCGGCATCTGCTGCTTGGGCGGCTGGTACGCATTCTGCGGCTGAGGCGCCTGCTGCTGCGGCTGCGGCGGAGGGTTGTAGCCTTCTTGCTGCTGCGGCTGCGGTGCATTGTAGCCCTGTTGCGGCTGCGGAGCGTTGTATCCGCTGTTGCCCGTCGGAGCGTTGTAGCCGCCTTGCTGTGCGTCACCGCGTGAATCCAGCATCTTCATCTCTTCGACGTTGATCGAGTGCTTCGAGCGTTTCTGCCCGTTTTGATCCGTCCACTGTTCAAGCATCAGACGACCTTCGACCAGGACTTTGCTGCCCTTGCGAAGGTACTGGTTTGCCACCTCGCCGCTGCGGCCGAAGAAGGTGATGTCGATAAACATGGTTTCATCGAGTTGTTCGCCGCTCTGCTTTTTGAACTTGCGGTTGGTCGCGATGCCGGTTTTAGCGATCGCCATGCCACCTTGCGTATAGCGCAGTTCAATATCGCGCGTGAGGTTGCCGACCAGGATGACTTTGTTGAACATATGGAAACTCTCCTAACTCTTTATGATGCGGCGTTCTCGCTGCTTTCTTCGGTTTTTGCCGGTTTTTTTGTCTTTTCGACCATGTCGTTCCATGCTTTGACTTCACGCTTGGAATCGTATTTGATCGTGACGTAGCGGAGCAGGTCTTCGTTGATGCGGAAGCGGCGTTCGATTTCCGCGATCGCAGACGGCTCGATCGTATAATAGACAACGTGGAAGTAACCACGCGGGTTCTTATCAATGGCATACGCCAGTTTGCGCATACCCATGCTGTCGCGTGCGACGATTTCGCCACCGTTGGATGTGATGACATCTTCAATCGCAGCGATGCTGTTTTGGATCTCTTCTTCTGTCAGGGTCGGTTTGACGATGACAAGGTTTTCGTAATGTCTCATGTAGAGTATTTCTCCTTGTGGTTTCATCCCTTATGGCTCTCGTTCACGGACAAATCCGCGCGATAATATGCAAAGCATCGCAATGCACAAAGAGTAAGGAACGCGCAATAATACAAAAAACAGGCTTAATTTAAGGTGAAATTCAGAAGCTTGCCCGGGCTCAGATCAGCGCCTGGACTTTCAGGAAGGTCGAGACGAGCAGCGCGTTCTTGCTCCCCCCGCCGGTCGATTTCATTGTCAGTTCCGCTTCGCTGAGCAGGGCCATCAGGCGCGTGTAGTGCTGCTGTTTGAAACGCACGCTCTGCTGCGAGCGGGCCTGTTCGATGCGCGGCGGCAGTTTGTAGCCGAGGATCTTGGCCGAATCGGCCGCGCCGCTGAGGCGTATGGAGGCGTAAAAAAGATAGAGCTGGGCGATGTGGTTGGAAAGGGCATTCAGCAGACGGATCTCGTCTTCGCCGTGTTCGAGCAGCCGCCGCATCAGGGGCACGAAATCCTCTTTTTGAAGCAGGGCGTCGATCAGCTGGTCCACCTTGACTTCGGCGACGCCGTAGACCAGTTCATCAATCTCTTTGATACCGATGCGTCCCTGCAGCAGCGTAAACTTGTCCAGTTCGTTGATGGTCAGGGCGAGGTCGCTGTTTTGCGATTCGAGCAGGTGTGTGGCGGCATAAGGATCGAGATTGATGCCGCGCGCGGCGGCTTCGTTCAGGACGATCTGGCGGGCCTCATTGGGGAAGGGACGGAACAGTCGTACGGCGGCCCCGCCGTTTTTTGCGGTGAAGGCGGACGTGGCGCTTTTTTTGAAATCCGTCCCGTAATAGGCATAGATAAAGATATTGTCAGGGTTTTTCTTCACCAGCTCCAGGAACGCCGTCAGGTCGTTTTTGGGCAGTTTCTTCTCGGTCTTGACGACGAGTACGCTGCGCCCGCCGAACAGAGACCCCTGTGACAGATGCGCCTTGGCCGTCGCATGGTCGTACTCGTCGAAATAGACGCTCAGCAGATTCACGTCGTCGATGCGGGTACGCGCCTTGGTGTAGTATTCGATCAGAAAGTGGCTTTCGCCGTAGAGCATGACGACCCCCGGCGCCTTGCCCTGTTTGATCAGGTTGTCAAGCTCCTGCCGTTTCATTCGGACGCCTCGGAGACGGTGGCATGGGATGCGATTTTTCTGACATACGTCGTATTGATGCGCGCCGTGGCGAGGTTGACGTTTTCGATCCGCAGTTCGATGTCGTCGAAGAGCATGACGGGTTCGTTGGCGACGACCTTGACCTTGGCCCCGCGCAGCGGCCCGGTGATCTCGGCGCGCAGTTCGGGATCGGTGGCGTAGATGCGCGCCGGGAAGACCTCGCCGATG
>JARROU010000034.1:0-9181 GCA_037383585.1 Campylobacterales bacterium
AAAAAACGAAGGCCGGAGCCTTCGAGGATGTTTCGGCTTAGCCGAGGTACGGGTTAGCGTACAGAGCGATCAGGGCAATAACGAGTGTATAGATGACCTGAGCTTCGATCATCGCCAGTGCGATGAACATTGTCGTCATGAGTTTACCACCCAGACCCGGGTTGCGAGCCGTACCCGCGATTGTTGCAGCAGCAGTGTTACCCATACCGATTGCACCACCGAGTGCAGCCAGACCAAGGCCGACGCCCGCAGCGATCATAGAGTAAGCTTTGAGTGTTTGGTTTGCAACGTCACCGTCTGCAGCGAATGCAGCAGCACCGAAAGCAACCATCAGAAAAAGAATCTTTTTCATGGATTTCTCCGTAAATTTTATTTTGTCAAAGTCCGTTCGGCTTGCGTATCCCTACTTGTCACTTTGCGGGCGAATTATAGGTAGTTCTATCTTAAGGGGGGCTTTTTTTGCGTTAATCAGCAGAGCGGGCGGTTAACAGTGGGTAGTGAGTAGTAAAAAGCAGCGATCAAAGATAGGACATTTCACCTCAAACCACCCACTGCTGACTCATAGTGATCATTTCCCCGAACGGCGCGCTCCGCTGTTCATCGGGAGTAATCCAGACCGTGTCGATGAAGGGGGCGGTTTCGGGGAAACGGCCATCACAGTCGGTGAAATAGAGCAGCAGCGGGGCCATCGGTGTGTGGCGATCCACCCATTCAAAAACCGGGCGGAAATCCGTGCCGCCGCCGCCTCTGAGCTCGAAGACGACCGGTTCGCCGGGGTAGAACTGATGGTGCGACTGGATTTTTGCGTCGCAGACAAGCAGCTCGACACGATAGTCGGTGAAGGTTTCGAGCAGCGATTCGATTTCGGCGATAAAACGGCCCAGCAGTGCTTCGTCCACGGAGCCGGAGCTGTCAACGGCAACGACGAGGTCGAGGGTTTCGGACGTGGAAGAGGGCAGGTAGATGTGGTTGTAAAGCAGTTTTTTCGAAGGCGGCAGCAGGCGGTAGTCGATGCGCAGGTGGCGGTTGAGCGCATGTGAGAGTTGGCTGCGCCAGTCGATGCGGGGCGCGTCGTGGGGGATGAAAAAGCGCTCCAGCCCCAGCGGTGTGTCGCCCTGGCGCTCCATCATCTCCCGGACGGCTTTTTCAAAATGCTCGAACAGTGATTCGTCGACCGTGTTTTCCACCTCCATCTGCGGCCGTTTTTTGTCCGGGTCGTGGTCGCCCTCGGCATTTTTCAGCTCGTCGCGCTTGCGCTGGTTGTTCTCATTAAAGCCGGTCTCGTTGCTTTCGTCGTCGCTGTACTCTTCGTTTTTGATTTCGTCTTTGAGCTGGGCGTAGATCGCTTCGGCATACATCCCCTCAAACCGGGGGTCATAGTTCACCTGCGGGGGCAGGGCGAAACCGTTCTGCACCAGCAGGGCGTTGATGGCGTGGTCGGTGGCCAATTGCCACAGCCAGCTCATCCGTCCGTTCTGGCGGCGTTCGTGCACCAATGCGGCATGCATGGCGCCGTTGGCCAGCAGGAATTCGCACTCGTTTTCGTCCAGGGTCTCGACGTAGTCGGGGTTGTATTCCAGTTTCAGGCCGTTGCTGAGAACCCCCGGGATCTCGTCGCTCGTGTCCAGCTCGAGGCGGCTGGCGAGGGTGCCGAAATACGGCGAAGAGAGCAAAAGACGGGCTTTGGCTCTCCCGAGCTTGCGCTCGGCTTCGCCGATGGAGGATGTTTTTTTCATTTTGTTATCAATGCGACCCGTCGCATTTCATCCTCCATTCGCCCCGAAGGAAGTGCCCTTGGGGTGTTCCATCTTCAATCCTCCATCCTTACGAGAGAAGGTAAGCAAACTTGCTTACCCACTCTCCGTAAGCATCGAGGTGGTCCATGACGACACCGTTTTTCTGCAGGTCCTGCACGGTGAGGACGGCGAACTCCGGCGGCAGGGTCTGCGTGTAGGCGAGCAGCCGTTCAAGGACGTCGTCGTTCGGATCATTGAGGACCTTGGAGACGAGGGTAGAGCTCAGCGCATAGAGGGCGTTAAGGTCTTCCGGGACGGCCTGCTCCTCGCCGCGCAGCACGGCGTCGATGTCGGGCAGGAGCTTCATCACCTTGGCGAAGGCGAGGAAATCAACGGCATACTCTTCTCCGACGGCGCCCGCGATGGCGTTCATCGCCAGCCGGCCGTTCATGTTTGAAGCGAGGATGCCGTGGACGAATTCCCAGCTGCGCGGCGTGGGAAAACTTTTGGCATCGCTGGCGGGATCGAAACGGAACAGGGCGTCGTTTTTGGCACTGATGTAGCCAATGATGCGTTCGTCGATCCCGTGCAGGTAGGCCCAGTTGCGCCAATCTTCGACGTTGACGTCCATTTCGAGGTGGATAAAGCGGTTGGCCAGGGGCAGCGGCATCCGGTAGACGACCCCGCGGTCATTTTCGCGGTTGCCCGCCGCGACGATCGCCCATCCCTCGGGCAGTTCGTACTCGCCGACTTTGCGGTCGAGGATGAGCTGGTAGGCCGACGCCTGCACCGACGGGGCGGCGGTGTTGAGTTCGTCCAGGAAAAGGATGCCGCTGCCCTCTGTCGGCAGGAACGACGGCGGCGCCCAGACGGCTTGGTGCGCCTGGTTCTCGTAAAAGGGGATCCCCTTGAGATCGGTGGGGTCCATCAGCGAGAGGCGCAGGTCGATGAAGCCGATCTCTTTTGCCTCGGCGATCTGTTTGACGACGGACGATTTTCCGATTCCGGGCGCCCCCCACAAAAAGGTAGGCAGTTTCCGGTCGATCAGGCTTTCAAGCGTTTCGGTAATCTCTTTACTTCTCATAACCATCCTATGTTTTCGCGTTTGATAAATTCGCCGAAGGCTTCATTGGTGCGGACGGCGCGCTCGAAGCGCGCGTCGAGCTGCAGCTGCTGCAGCAGGGTCACCGGGGTGGCCGGATTGCCGGCAAGAGCGGAAAGCACTTGGGTATCGCCTTTGGCGTAAAGGCGTTCGAGCAAAGGTGCCGGGGAGGAGGGATTGGCCGCGAGGGCCGCATCGCATGTGCCGGTGCCGGCCAGGGCTTCCAGGCGATCGGGGGCTACAACAGGGTTGGCCGCGAGGGCGCGGAGTACTTCCGTGTCGCGGAGCGCGACCAATGCGTCGACGATCTTCAGCGACGGGTTGGCCGCCAGCGCGGCGCGGACGGCGCGGTCGCCCCGATCGAAAAGGCGCTGCTGCATGGCCGCCGTCAACGTAGCGTTTGCAGCCAAAGCACATGGGTGGGAACCGAGGCCCTTATTGAAACGCCCATCGTCGAGCCGAATGTGCGCATAGCCGATCTCCGCTAACGTTTCATCTTCGAGCATGCTGTCGGCCAGCGCGCTGTCAAGATCGGGATTGGCCGCGAGGGCAGCGTTGATCTCCGGCCGCTGCAGTCTGAACAGCTCGCGCTGCAGTGCGGCATCGAGTTCAGGGCGTTCGGCGACGAGGGCGCGCAGGGCATCATCGCCCTGCCGTACAAAGTGCTTGAGCGTCGTTTCGTCGGTGGCAGGATGGATCGCAAGCGCTTCAAGGATGGCGCGCAGCTGTCGGTCGTGCGTGCTGACGGCACGGCGCAGCGGCAGCAGGGTGCCGAGGATGCGGATCAGTTCTGGGTGGCGGTTCTGGCCGATGAGGTGCATCAGCCCGAGGGTCGAGTACTGGACGTTGTGGTTGCGTTCGATGTGCTCGTAAAAACGCCCGATCAGTGCCGCCGTAACGTCGCGGTTTTCATCGGTATCGAAAAAGCCTTCGTCGCCCCAGTCGTACAGGCCGAGCAGTTTCAGGAAAAAGGCGTCGTCGATGTGGGGATTTCGCAAAAATGCGCGGAGCCGTTCGCGGTCTCGGCTCAGTTTGAGACTCATCATGATGCGGTCGGGATCGATCTGGGAACAGAGCGCTTTTTCGAAGAGGTTGATGTCGACGGGGACGATGCGGTGCTCCTCGTAGAGCCGGTCAAGCTCGTCCTGTTCGATCGGGTTTACCAGGCGGCCTTCGATCACGGCGGCGACGCCGTCACCGTACGCGTCGGCCAGGGCGATGCCTGCGGCCGCGAGCAGTCGTTCGAACTCATCGGGGGTGAGTGAACGGGGTGTGCCGAACAGCAGGATGCTTCTGTCTTTGAGTGTCTCGAGATTCATGGGCTTCATTATAACGTTCCGCGCTTAGGTGCCGGGCCGCTCCTGCCGATGCACAGCCTCCTTTTACACGTTTTTAAACTTATTCACATTAAGATGCAGTCACTTTGAATATAGGAACGCTTCTCCCCTCTCTCCCGGCGGAAAGGGACTATCAGAATAAATTATGCATATAAATATGCAAAGGAGTTCGTAATGAATATCGCAGCCAATATCACAGAACTGATCGGCAACACGCCGCTGATCCGCCTCAATACCCCGTCAAAAGAGACCGGGACAACCATCCTCGGCAAGTGCGAATTCATGAACCCGACCAGCTCCGTCAAGGACCGCATCGGGTTCAATATGATCAAGACGGCGATGGACGACGGTATCATCGACGAGGAGACGACGATCATCGAGCCGACGAGCGGCAACACCGGGATTGCCCTGGCATCGATCTGCGCGGCACTGGGCCTGAAACTCATCCTGACCATGCCCGAATCCATGAGCGTCGAACGCCGCAATATTCTCAAGGCGCTGGGCGCCGAACTGGTGCTTACCCCGGCGGAAGCGGGGATGAAAGGCTCCATCGAAAAGGCGCAGGAACTGCGTGACAGCCTCGGCAAAGCGATCATCCTGCAGCAGTTCCAGAACCCGGCCAATCCGGCGATCCACATCAAGACGACCGCCGAAGAGATCCTGCGCGACACGGACAACAACGTCGATATCTTCGTGGCGGCCGTCGGGACGGGCGGGACGCTGACGGGGACCGGAACGCGTCTCAAAGAGGTTCTGCCCGACATTCAGATCGTCGCGGTCGAGCCGAAGGACTCCGCCGTGCTTTCCGGCGGCAGACCGGGACCGCACAAAATCCAGGGCATCGGGGCGGGGTTCATCCCCGACGTGCTCGATACGACCGTCTACGGCGAGGTCGTGACGGTCAGCAACGAAGACGCGATGGCGACCTCGCGGATGCTCGCCAAAGAAGAGGGACTGCTGGTGGGCATCTCCGCCGGGGCGAACGTTTACGCGGCGATGCAGATTGCTTCGCGTCCCGAGAATGCCGGAAAGACCATCGTCACGATCCTGTGCGATACGGCCGAGCGCTACATCTCGACGGCCCTCTTTTCCGACTGATACCCATGCCGTTTCTCGAGACGATCCTGGCGGACGCGGGGGAGTATCCCCACCTGAAATGGCATCAGAAGCGGCTGGAGAAGACACTTGAACGGCATCGCATCGATGCCTCCTACGACCTGGCCTCGCTGCTCGATGCGCCGCAGCGGGGGCAGTGGCGCTGCCGGGTCCTCTACGATGAAGAATCGATCCGTGTCGAGTACCTTTCCTACACGCCGAGGGTTGTAACGAAGCTGCAGCCGGTCGCGGACGAAGGCATCGTCTACCGGGACAAAACGACGCAGCGCGGCGCCCTTGATGCCTTGTATGCCCTAAAAGGAGAAGCGGACGATGTGCTGATCGTGCAGCACGGATTGATCACGGATACGACGATCGCCAATGTCGCGTGTTATATCGACGGCCGTTGGCTGACGCCGAAAACGCCGCTGCTCGAAGGGACGGCGCGGGCGAGACTTCTTGCGGAAGGGAAGCTCGTATGCGCCGACATCACCCTCGAAGCCGCGCTCGCTGCGGAGCGTGTCGCCGTGATGAACGCCTTATCAGGCTTTGTCGAGGTAAGCGGTGGTATACTTCCCGAAATCAATAAAGAGGACGCCCAGCATGCTCATCAACATTCTCAATGACGAAAAATTTGTCGATATGATGCAGCGGCATATCGAGGAACTGATGCTCTATCTTTTCGAGCATGACCAGAACTTTGGGATCCTCTGCAAGATCGAGCACCTCTCCTTCGAACCGGCACTGCCCGAACACATCACGAAAGAGTTCCGCCCGATGACCCTGTTCTACCTGGCCGGCTATACTTACGACAGCGCGCGGATCGACGGTGACCGGCTGATCTTCGAGGCGGGATTCGGCGCGGAGAATATCGGCAGTTTCGTGACCGTACCGCTGCCGAGCATCATGCAGATCATCATCGACGAGACCCCGATTTTTATCAACCACGCCGTCTACAAAACGGAACGCGAACCGGAAGAGGAAGAAAGCGACGGCGGGATCGAGAATTCGATGGCGGCATTCCTGTCCAATCCGGAAAACGAAAAGTTTCTGAAGAAGAAGTAGCCGTTTCTCTTCGTGTTTGAAATCGCTTCGCTTCCCCGGAGTGAAAAAACTCCCTTCAATGAAAAACGTCCGATGACGTACCGCAACCATTTTTTCTTGATGCTGTAACGTGTATGTCTTTAATCGGTATCTGTGAAGGGAAGCGCGGAGAGCGGATGGATGAAGGGGGCGGCGACGCTTGTCGGCGCCGCACTTACATCCGCATGGTGAGCAGGAAGTCGACGACGTTGTTGACGAAGGCGTCGTGTTTGCGCTCTTTGGAATAGGCGATGTAGAATTTTCGGTGGACGCGGAAATTGCGCATGCGGGATTCAAAGAGTTTGCCCTCGGCGATCTCGTCCTCGATGACGTGGCGGGAGATCACGGAAACGATCGGGCGTTCCGAATCCTTCGGCGCGCGCATGATCGTCTCTTTGACGGCCGTCGGCGACTGGACGACCCCGATGACGTTGAACTGGGAGCAGTCGACGTCGATCTCGTCGAACGCCTCGGAGACCAGCTTGCGTGTATGGGAGTTCTCGTCGCGGCAGACCCAGTCGAAGGTGAAGAAGTCCTCTTTCTTCAGGTATTTCGGCAGCGGCTGGTTGGAGAAGAGGACGAGTTCGTCTTCCATCCATTCGCGGTAGATGATGCCGTCGCGGAATACCGGGGACTCGATGAGGGCGACGTCGATTTTCTTGTCTTCGAGCTCGTCGATGATCTCGTTGGAGAGCCCGACATGCATGTAGACTTCGTTATGGATCTTCTCTTTGATCGCTCCGAGGTACGCCGGGATAACGTAGTTCCCGATGGCGTAGGAGGCCCCGAGGATAAAGGTGAACTCTTTGTTGATGATCTTGAGCAGCTCTTTCTGGCTGGTGTTGATCGCTTTTTCGAGTTTGACCGCGATGCGGTAGAGGTCTTCGCCTTCTTTCGTCAGCTTGATCCCGTTCTTCTTGCGCTCGACAATCCGGGTGTCAAGATATTCCTCGATGAATTTGATCTGTTGGGTTACGGCGGGTTGGGAGATGCCCAGTTTCGCAGACGCTTTTGAAAAGCTTTTCTCTTTAACGACGGTCAAAAAGGTCTGCAGTTTGGCAAAGTCTTTTAGCATTCACATTTCCTTGGCAATCGAGCCGTATTAGTATCGGTTATACCGAATCCGCGTCTCACTGTAATCGGCTCTATAAAATTAAAACATTAGAATTATAACGGGGATTGATAGTAATTGCAATAAATAGAATTACTTTTCATTACTTTTTTTATAATTTCGACCGAAACATCGGTAAATGGCTGCAACAAAAAAAGTGAACTTAATAAATTAACGATATAATAGAATAACTTTAAAGAACGAAAAACGGAACATGGAACATATCTTCAAAAACCTGAATGAAACGCAGGCGGAAGCCGTCAGAAAAATCGACGGTCCGCTGCTGATCCTTGCCGGAGCGGGAAGCGGCAAGACGACGACGGTCACCTCGCGGCTTGCCTACCTTCTCGACGTCGTGGGGGTGCCGGCGAGCAATACGCTGACGCTGACGTTTACCAACAAGGCGGCCAAGGAGATGCGCGAGCGCGCGCTCGGCATGATCGCAACGCAGAGCTACCCGCCGCTGCTGTGCACGTTCCATAAGTTCGGGCTGCTCTTCTTGAAGTTCCATATCCACCGCCTCGGACGTGAGAACAATTTCGTCGTGATCGATACGGATGACAAAAAACGCATCCTTAAAAAGATCAACGGCGATCTGCCGCTGCAGCTGGTCGCCAGTGAGATCTCACGCTACAAGAATTCGTTGATCACGCCCGAAGAGGCGCATGCCCAGGCGGAGCAGAAAAACTACCAGCAGATCGCGAAAACGTACAAAGAGTACGAAGCGTACCTCGAAGAGAACAATCTCGTCGATTTCGATGATCTGATCGCGCTGACGTACAAGCTGCTCGACGATCATCCGGAACTGGCCGAGGAGACCAGGATACCAATGAACTGCAGTTCAAGCTGCTGCAGAAGCTCTGCGCATCGCATAACAACATCTGCGTGGTCGGCGACGACGACCAGAGCATCTACGGCTGGCGCGGGGCGCATGTGCGCAACATCCTCGAATTCGACCAGGACTTCAAGGACGCAACGGTCGTCAAGCTTGAGAACAACTACCGCTCGAAGACGCCGATTCTCAACGTGGCGAACGCCCTGATCGAGCATAACCGGACGCGTCTGGGGAAAAAACTGCTCCCGACGCGCGGAGAGGGCGAAGCGGTGAAAATGCTCGCCTCGAACGACGAAAACGAGGAAGCGGGCAAGATCGCGGTCCAGATCAGGAAACTGATCAGCGAGGGGGTGCGTCCCAACGAGATCGCCGTGCTGTACCGCATCAATGCGCTCAGCCGCTCGCTTGAAGAAGGCCTCAACCGGGCCGGGATCGCCTACAAGCTCGTCGGCGGTCTGCGCTTTTACGACCGTGCGGAGATCAAGGACGTCATCAGCTACCTGCGTGTGATCACCAACCATCACGACAACTTCTCGATGAAGCGGATCATCAACAAGCCCAAGCGCGGGATCGGGAAGGCCTCGATCGACAAACTGGAGCTCGCGGCGATTCAGCAGGAACGCTCCATCTACGATCTGATCCGGCTGAGCAGCAGCGCCGAACTCGAAGCGCTGGTGCGCAAGAAAAATGCCGCGACGCTGAAAAGCTTCATCAAGGAACTCGAAGAGATGCAGGCGGTGGCGAAAGAGTCGCTCTACACGTTTGCCGAACGCATCGATGAGATTTTCAAGATCAAGGCCTTTTACGAGGCGATGCCAGACGGTCAGGAACGGGTGCAGAACATCGACGAGTTCTTCGGGCTGTTCCGCGATTTCATCAAGC
>JARROU010000035.1:0-8809 GCA_037383585.1 Campylobacterales bacterium
AGTAGAGGCGGTCGGCAGAAGGATGCAGTCGATCCGTTTTTCCCAGATGCTCTGCCACAGGGCGTCGAAGTGCAGCTCGTAGCCGCCGAGGATGCCGAAGCGGACGTTGTCGACCCGAAAGGTCAGCGGTTCACGCACGGCCTCGACGGGATTGGCATAAAAAGCGGCTTCGTTCCAGTGGGGGTAGTCAATGAGGACCTGCTGCTGGTAATACGCCGTGGAACGGGGAGAGATCCTGGCGATGCTCTTGTAGGGTTTGCCGCCCTTGACGGTCACGAGCGGCGCGACGATGGTGATGTCGTAGGTCGCGGCCAGGTCGCGCAGGATGCCGAGCTGATGTTCGGAGAGTTCGCGTATCATCGACAGCGGGGTATCCTGCAGTGCCTTGAAAAAGGAGTTGAGGAGGTATTCGCCCAGCAACAGCACGCGCACATTGCGCTTGTGGGCGATGCGGACGTAGTGGTACAGCTTCGTCGTACTCATTCCGACGGAGGGCAGCTGCAGCACACCGACGGTCACGACTCGTTCTCCTCCCCGCCGCGGATCTTCTCGATCTGCTCGCGCGCATCTTCGAGGATCTTCTGAGCCTCTTTGAGCGCCCTGGTGCCCGATTCGTACGCCTTGACACTCTCTTCGAGCGTCAGATCCGGGTTCATCAGCTTCTCGAGGATCTTTTTCGCCTCTTCAAGCCGCCCTTCGAAATCGTTCTCTTTCATCGCATCTCGCTGCGGATGCGCAAAAGGGCCTCTTCAAGCGTATCGTAGCCCCGGGAGAGGTCATAGATGTTGATCGCCTTGGTGATGTAGAGGTAGCTGAGCGGGTCGAACCATTTGGTGAAGTTGTACCCGTTGTACTCCAGGTACGACTCCACCTGGAACTTTCCGAACAGTTCGTACAGGCCGTCCGTGCGCTTGTACTCACGGCCGAACTTGCGCTCCATGCTGTGGTGCGACAGGAAACTGATGTGCCCGGCCATCCGGCCGACCGCCATCCCGGAGAGCCCGTTTTCTTTGATGTCGGCCGGGTCGTAGTAGCCGCTTTTGAAATCGGGGTCTTTCAGGATCGCTTCCTGCGCCACCTTGTTGAACGCGATCGCCCACGGCTGCGTGGCATGCGTACAGGCCATCGCGATGACGCGGTCGGCGAAGTTGGGATAGTGCACCGCGAACTGCAGCGCCTGCATCCCGCCCATGGAACCGCCGATGATGGCGTGGACACGGTGGATGCCCAGGCGGTCAAAGAGGATGCGCTGCGCCTTGACCATGTCCTTGACCGTGATGACCGGGAACTTGTAGCGGTAAGGCTCGGTGTGCGGCAGCATCGGCGACATCGGCCCGGTTGAACCGAAGCAGCTGCCGACGACGTTGGAACAGATCACGAAAAAACGGTTCGTGTCGACCGCTTTTCCCGGACCGATCAGGCCGTCCCACCATCCCGGTTTGCTGTCCCCTTCATAAAGGCCTGCCGCATGGTGCGATCCCGTCAGGGCGTGCGTGACCACCACAACATTGTCTTTCGCCTCGTTGAGATGCCCGTAGGTTTCATAGACAATATCGTACGGTTCGAGGATACGCCCGCTCTCGAGATAGAGCGGGTTGGTAAAGTGCTCGGTTTTGGTCTGAAGGTTCAACGCGTCTATGATGCCGCCTCTAATGCCTGTTTCAGATCTTCGACAAGATCTTCGGCGTTTTCAAGCCCCGCACTGATGCGGATCAGTCCCGCCGGAACCCCGCAGGCTTCGAGCTCTTCCGGGCTCAGCTGCTGATGCGTCGTCGAGGCCGGATGGGTAATGATCGATTTCGAGTCGCCGATGTTGACGACGAGCGAATAGATCTGCGTCGCGTTGACAATCCGCTTTGCCGTTTCCAGGTCTTTGACTTCGAAACTCAGCAGACCGCTGCTCATCGCGTCGTCGAAATAACGTTGCGCATTCTTGTAGTTTTTGTTCGACGGCAGCCCCGGGTAGTTGACGCGCTTGACCTTCGGATGCGTCTCGAGGAATTTCGCGATCATCAGAGCGTTGTGCGAATGCTCTTTCATCCGCAGCTTCAGCGTCTCCAGCCCCTGGATGAAAAGCCAGGAGTTGAACGGCGAACCGACCGCACCGATGTCGCGGAGCAGACAGAGTCGTCCGCGCAGGGTATAGATCGGCAGCGGAACGTCCACGTAGACCAGTCCATGGTAACTCGCATCGGGCTCATTGAACTGGGGGTAGCGCGCATTGCCCTTGATCTTTTCGGCAAGGTTCTTGCGTTCGACCATGATCCCGCCGATGGCAAGCCCCTGCCCGGTCGTATATTTGCTGGCACTGTGCACGACGATGTCGATCCCGTGCTCGATCGGGCGGCACAACGCAGGGGTCGCGACGGTATTGTCGACAATGCTAAGCACACCGTAGCGGTCGGCCAGTGCCGCGAGTTCATTGATATTCGGAACATCGATGCTGGGGTTGGTCAGAGACTCGAAAAAGAGCGCTTTGGTCTTCTCGTCGATCAGCGCTTCCGCCGCTTCGGGGTTATGCACGTCGAAAAAGCGTGCCTCGATGCCGAAACGCTTGAGCGTATGGGCCGTCAGCGTCAGCGAGCCGCCGTAGAGCTGCGAAGCACAAACGATGTTGTCGCCCGCCTCGGCGGCATTGACCAGCGCGTAGAAGATGGCCGACATTCCGCTCGACGTCGCCAGCGCCGCCGCACCGCCTTCGAGCGCGGCCATCCGCTTTTCAAACACATCCGTCGTCGGGTTGTTCAGGCGGGTATAGATGTTGCCCAGTTCCTTCAGCGCAAAAAGGTCTGCCGCATGTTCGGCATCACGAAATTCGTATGCCGTTGTCTGATATATGGGAACCGCCATGGTGCCCTGGGCATCCTTCTCATATCCTTCGTGCAGCGCTATGGTCTGAAAATGCATTATCTATCCCCTCGTTGTTTATGTGTACGCCCAAGCATCAAAGTCTCTTGGTTTTCCAAGGTCACTTTTGTACGAAAGCCTACCGCCGCTTTCAGCAGCGGTATTCATTGCTCATATTCTCAACTTTGGTCGCTGTGCAATCGCTTAAATGTGTTAGTTCGGTGCTTCCGCCGTAATCTGTACGTCGTGGACGTGGGACTCTTTGAGGCCCGCAGACGTGATCTCGACGAACTCGGCGTTATTCCAGAACGCCTCGATGCTCTCGGAACCGCAGTAGCCCATCGAAGAGCGCAGACCGCCCATCATCTGATGGACGATGCCCGCGATCGGTCCGCGGTAGGGAACGCGTCCTTCGATCCCTTCGGGAACCAGTTTGTCCGCGGCAGTACCCTCTTGGAAATAGCGGTCCGTACTTCCCTTGGTCATGGCACCGATGGACCCCATGCCCCGGTAGGATTTGTACTGGCGGCCCTGGTAGTTGATCAGATCGCCCGGAGACTCTTTCGTTCCCGCCAAAAGCGATCCCGCCATGATGCAGCTGGCACCGACGGCAAGGGCTTTGGCGATGTCGCCGGAGTATTTGATCCCGCCGTCGGCAACAATCGGAACACCGACGCGGCGACCCGCTTCGGCACATTCATCGATCGCGGAAATCTGCGGTACCCCGACACCGGCAACGATCCGGGTCGTACAGATCGATCCCGGTCCAATCCCGACTTTGACAGCGTCCGCCCCGGCTTCCGCCAGTGCCTCAACCGCTTCGGCCGTCGCAACGTTCCCGGCAATGACGTCGATCTTCATCTCTTTTTTGATCGCCTTGACGGTATCGATGATCCCCTTGGAGTGCCCGTGTGCAGAATCCAGTACAAGCACGTCGACGCCCGCTTCGACGAGGGCGCGTGCGCGGTCGAGCTGTCCGACGCCGATGGCCGCACCGACACGCAGCCGTCCGTATTCGTCCTTGATTGCCGTCGGATACTCAATGCGCTTCTTGATATCCTTGATCGTAATCAATCCCTGAAGATGACCGTCGTCATCAATGATCGGCAGCTTTTCGATCTTGTTTTTGTGCATGATCTGTTCCGCTTCGTCGAGCGAAATGTCTTTTGCCGCAGTGATGAGCGGCATCTTTGTCATCACCTCGTCGACGCGTTTGGTCAGCACCTTTTCAAAACGCATGTCACGGTTGGTCAGGATGCCCAAAAGCTTGTTGTAGATGTCGACGACCGGGACGCCTGAGATGCGGTACTCCTGCATCAGTGCCTCGGCATCGGCCAGCGTCGCGTCCGGATAGACGTAGATCGGATCGATGATGATTCCCGATTCGCTCTTTTTGACCTTTTTGACCTGTTTGACCTGGTTCTCGATGTCCATGTTCTTATGGATGATCCCGATGCCGCCCAGACGCGCCATCGCGATGGCCGCACGGTATTCGGTCACGGTATCCATTGCGGCGGAAACCATCGGAATGTTAAGGGTGATGTTACGGGTCAGTTTTGTCTCGAGGTTCACCTCTTTGGGCAGCACTTCAGAGTAGCGCGGGACCAGCAGTACGTCTTCGAACGTCAATGCACGTTTACGGATTTTCATGGGACTCCTTTAAAGTGTTACGGCCTGCTCAAGGCTGAGCGCGCCGTCAAAAAGTGTTTGTTCATCAAAGGCTTTCGCAATCAGCTGAAGCCCGACTGGCATACCGTTCTCCGCCGTATCGACCGGCAGGGAAATCGCCGGAAGCCCGGCGAGGTTGACCGAAATGGTATAAAGATCGCTCAGATACATCTGAAGCGGATCGGAAAGCGCCCCGAATTCATAGGCGGTATCGGGCGCAACGGGGCTGAGGATCAGGTCCACTTCCTCGAAAAGCTTTTCGTACTCTTCTTTGATCAGATGGCGCACTTTCTGTGCCTTCACGTAGTAGGCATCGTAGTATCCGCTGGAAAGAACGAAGTTGCCCAGCAGGATACGGCGTTTGACCTCTTCTCCAAAACCTTCGGAGCGGGTTTTGATGTACAGATCGGAAAGGCTTTCGCCCTCGACGCGGCTGCCGTAGCGGATGCCGTCGTAGCGCGCCAGGTTTGTCGATGCCTCCGCGGTCGCCGTAATGTAGTACGCCGAAATATCGTATTTGGCGTCCATCATGGTTTTCTCCACTACGGTATGGCCTGCAGCTTTCAATGCGTCCACCGCTTTCGCATACCCTTTTTTGATCGCTTCAGAAGCGCCTTCCAGATAAGACGGCAGGATCGCGATCGTCAATTTGCGTGAAGGATCGAGCTTGTCGGCAACGCTCTCGTTCGCAACGTCGGCGCTTGTCGAATCCTTCGGGTCATACCCGTTGATGATATCGTAGAGGATTGCGGCATCTTCAACGTTCTGCGTCAGCGGACCGATCTGATCAAGCGAGCTGGCATAGGCGCCGAGCCCGTAACGGCTGACACGGCCGTAGGTCGGCTTCATACCGACGATGCCGCAAAACGCCGCCGGCTGACGAATGGATCCGCCGGTATCGCTTCCCAGCGCCGCGACCGCGAGCCCCGCCGCGACCGCCGCCGCGGAACCGCCCGAGCTGCCGCCCGGCACGCAGCCTCGGTTGCGCGGGTTGAGCGTTTTGCCGTAACAGCTGCTCTCGGTCGTCGATCCCATCGCGAACTCATCCATGTTGGTACGCCCGAACGGAGAAAGCCCCGCCGAGAGCATCTTTTCGATTACGGTCGCGTTGTACGGCGCGATATAGCCCTGCAGGATCCTGGAACCCGATGTGACGCTCCAGTCCTTGACCTGGATATTATCCTTGATCGCGATTGGTACGCCGCTGCCGGTGCTTTCCAGACCGACATAGGCCCCCAGTTCGCTGTCGCTTTCGATTTTCGATTTCAGATCGCTTCGCAGCGCCGTGATTTCGTCCTCTGAGAGTTTCAAAGCCTCTTTGAGCGTCATCAATTTTCATCCTTTGCTTTTTTTGCCCGGCGAACCGCCAGGATTCCGATGGCAACCACCGAAAAGATCACGAGAATGGTCTCGACGATAAACGACATGGGTGCGGGTGAAGCCAGATCAGGCACCGGTCACCTCCGCGCAGCGGGCACAGAGTGCATCCGCTTCATGGGCATGGAACTTCCAGCAGCGCGGACACTTCTGCTGCGCCGCCGCCGCGATGACGTACCGTTCACCGTCCGCCTCGAACGCGCCCAGGGGTTCCCCCGCTGTATCGAGCGGCAGGACATTGGACACCACAAACCAGTCTTCCGCTTCCGTTTTCGGCAGCGATGTGACCGCTTCGGCGTCCGTGTGCAGCGCCAGTTCGAGGGTGCTTTTGATTTTCTTCTCTTTTTTGAGCGCATCGACGATCTCAAAGAATCCTTCGCGCACTTTGATCAGCGCACTTTCGTTGAAGGTGCTGGTCGGAACGTCGATCGGCGCGTATTCAAGATCGAAAATGCTCTGCGCATCCCCTTTGAGCACCGCCGGGGCCGCTTCGACGATCTCATCCGCCGTATAGGTGAGGACCGGGGCGACGAGCATCAGCAGCGTGCGGGTGATCATCGCCATCGCGCTCTGGCTGGCACGGCGGTGCGGATCGTTCGCGGCATCACAGTAGAGGCGGTCTTTCGTGATGTCGAGATAGATGCCGCTGAGTTCGTTGACGATGAAATTGTTGAGCGTGCTCATCCCGCCGACGAAATTGTAATTTTCAAACTGGCCGTGCACCTCGTCGAACACGTGTGCCGCCTTGGAAACGATCCACTGGTCCAGCACGCCCATCTGTTCGAACGGCAGGATCGTATCGAGGTCGTCAATGTTCGCCAGCAGGAAACGGAACGTATTGCGCAGCTTGCGGTACTGTTCCGCCGTCTGTTTCAGGATGTCGTCGCTGATTTTGAGGTCGCTCTGGTAGTCGCTCAGCGCCACCCACAGACGGAGGATCTCCGATCCGTACTGCTTGAGAACCTTGTCCGGCGCCACCACGTTGCCTTTGGACTTGGACATTTTTTCGCCCTTGGCATCCACGGTAAAGCCGTGGGTCAAAATCGCCTTGTACGGGGCATGATGCTGCACCGCAGCGCTGAGGAAAAGCGAACTCTGGAACCAGCCGCGGTGCTGATCCGAACCTTCGAGGTAGAGGTCGGCCGGATACTGCCCCGCATCGTAGTTGCGCGATTTGAGCACGGCATTCCACGTCGAGCCGCTGTCGAACCAGACGTCGAGGATGTCGTCGACCTTCTCCAGCTCTTCGGGCTTGTACCCGCTGCCCGGGTAGAGCAGCTGCTCGATCGGCAGGCTGTACCAGGCGTCGGTCCCCTGCATTTCGAAGACCATCGCGACGAAATTGAGCACCTTCTCGTCGTAGATCACTTCGCCCGTCGCCTTGACGCGGAAGAAGGCGATCGGCACGCCCCAGTCGCGCTGGCGTGAGATACACCAGTCCGGGCGGTTCTCGACCATCGATTTGATGCGGTTGCGCCCCCATTCCGGGTAGAAGGTCGTCTTGGCGACTTCGTCCTGCGCGATCTCGCGCAGCGTCTTGTTCTCCAGCCCAGGCTGCCCTCTCTCGCTTTGCGATTCACCTTGACCCTCAGGCTGTTCGTCAACGGCGATGAACCACTGTTTCGTCGCGCGGAAGATCAGCGGCGTATGCGAACGCCAGCAGTGCGGGTAGGAGTGGGAAAACTTGCTGACCTTGAGCAGACTGTCGCCCAGCAGCTCGATGATCGGTTCGTTTGCCTTGAAAATGTGCATGCCGACGAAGTCCTCGGCGTTCGGGATCAGGCGTTCGCGGACGACGCTCTGGTCGTAGCAGCCGGTCTCGTCGACCGGCATGATGACGTCGAGGTTGTACTTGAGACCGACGCGGTAGTCGTCTTCACCATGGCCCGGCGCGGTATGGACACAGCCCGTACCGTTGTCCATCATGACGTGTTCGCCCAGAATGAGCTGCGAACGGCGCCCGTTGAGCGGGTTGACTGCGTGCAGATTTTCGAGTTTCGTCGCTTCGAACGTCTGAACGACCTCCCCGGCGATGACGCCCTGCTCCTGCAGGCTGTTGTAGAGTTTCTCCGCCACGATATAGCCGTCGGCGGTTCGCACATACTGCTCGTCCGGGTTCAGCGAGATCCCGGTATTGGCCGGCAGCGTCCACGGCGTCGTCGTCCAGATGACCGGCGCGGCTTTGCCCTCGATGCCCAAACGGACTTTCGATTCTTCGCTCAGTTCGAACGCGACGTAGATGGAGTAATCCTCTTTATCTTCGTACTCCACCTCGGCCTCCGCCAGCGCCGTGCGTTCCGCCCAGCTCCAGTAGACCGGTTTGCTCCGCTCGACCAGCAGCCCTTTTTTCGCCACGTCGCAGAGCGTGCGGTAGATGTTGGCCTCGAATTTGTAATCCATCGTCAGGTACGGCTTGTCCCAGTCGGCCAGGATACCGAGCTGCTTGAACTCCCCGCGCTGGATCTCGACAAACTTCTCGGCATGCTCACGGCAGAGCTTGCGCACTTCTGCGGTGCTGAGCTGCTCTTTTTTCTGTTTGCCGCCGAGCTTCTTTTCCACCTGCTGCTCGATCGGCAGCCCGTGGCAGTCCCAGCCCGGAGTGAAACGGACACTGCTTCCGTTGAAGTAGTGCTGCTTGACGATGATATCTTTTAAAGTCTTGTTGAGCGCATGGCCGATATGGGTATGGCCGTTGGCGTACGGCGGACCGTCGTGCAGTGTGAACGACGGTGCCCCCTCGCGTTTTTTCTTCATCATTTCGTAGACGCCCGTTTCGAACCATTTCGCATAACGCTTGGGTTCGTTCTGGACCAGGTTGCCGCGCATGGCAAATGCGGTCTTGGGCAAAAGCAGTGTCTCTTTGTAATCCATCATTTCCTCAAAATTGCCGTTTAAAAATTTGTGCATTATAGCGCCT
>JARROU010000035.1:8909-10571 GCA_037383585.1 Campylobacterales bacterium
GTTGGGCATGCCGAAATGAAGCAGATGAATTGCGCTATACTCACGTTATGAAGTACTCACTTATTTTGATCGGGGAAGCGTTGCTGGGCGATGGAGCGATGCTTGAGTATATCGGGCGGCATTTCGGCGCCTCTGGCATCCGCCCCGAACGGACACTGAAGTATCGGCGCGCCGAACAATTTTTTGCCGACGTTGCCCGCACTTCCGGAACCGAGGCGATTTTTGTTCTGTGCGAACCGGAACAGGCGGCTTTGATCGCCAGGGAGATCGCCACATTTACCGGGGACAGCATTGCCATGCGCGACGATCGGCTGCTGCCCTCCCGAGCCCTCGCGCTCACAACGGAATATTACAAAATCGTCGAAACACAGCTTCAATTCCATGTTATGAACGTCGAAAGCGGCTGTGCGCTGCCCGAACCGGATCTGCCGGAGAGGGGGCGCGAAGCACGGACGGCCCATCTCTTCGACGTCAAGAAAAGTGCCCTCCTTCCGGTACTCAGGCAGCTGGCCGAGGCCTACCGCATTACCTTTACGCTTGCCGAACCGATTCCCGGATGGCTGCAGTGCCGAATGGAGTGTGAACGTTTCGGCGACCTCGAAGGCGCGCTGCAGCAGCTCGTCTCGCAGTTTCCGACCGGCATTATGGCCGAAAACATCGCTTTGTGGCTGATCGAATCCCTCGAGCGTTCGGGCAAGACGGTCACCTTCGCCGAAAGCTGTACCGGCGGGCTTCTGAGCTACTACCTGACCAAAGAAAGCGGGGCTTCCAATGTTTTCGAAGGCGCGCTCGTCACCTATTCCAACCGTCTGAAATCCGCCTGGATCGCCGTCGAAAACGACACGCTCGCAGCGCACGGTGCCGTCAGCCGGGAGGTCGTGGAAGAGATGAGCGGCGGCGCACTGGATGTTTCCGGCGCGGATTACGCCATTGCCGTCAGCGGGATCGCCGGTCCGACGGGCGGCACGCCGGAAAAACCGGTCGGGACGGTTCACGTGGCCGTGCGGAGCAAGGAAGCGCTCCGGACGGCACGGCTGCAACTGAACGGCGACCGCAACTATATACAGGAACAGACGGTACTGCACGCCGTCAAAATGCTTCTGATGCTGGACAAAAAAACTTTTTTCAAAATTCTTCAGGATTTCTCTTGACATTTCCGGGCCCATTTGCCGAAATTTCGCTCCACTTTAAATGGATGCGGCGGTAGTTCAGTTGGTTAGAATACCGGCCTGTCACGCCGGGGGTCGCGGGTTCAAGTCCCGTCCGCCGCGCCACTTCATTTGTGGGCGCTTAGCTCAGTTGGTAGAGCGCTACCCTTACAAGGTAGATGCCACTGGTTCGAGTCCAGTAGTGCCCACCATCACCACAAATTCACAAAACAATCCAAATCAAAAAACAAACCGACAATCTTCTGTATCACCTGATAGATCCACTTGATTTTCAGCAAATTGAACACGCCGGACACTTAAGACATATTTAGGTCCTTATTTGTGCTGGTCAAGGTGAAGAAGGTAAATTGCGAAGCAGGAGAAACTCCCCTGGGGGATTAAAGCGCACTTCAAGTGAGGACACCCCGGGGTGCAAAGCAGGGCAGAATTATACAGTGAAGAAACCTATAGTGATATTAAAGGCGTTTTATCCGTTCATGCTCTTCTTTGCACC
>JARROU010000036.1:0-8279 GCA_037383585.1 Campylobacterales bacterium
GGATCACCCCTCCAGCTCCGCGAAGCGCTTCTCGTAGCTTTCCATAAGCGCGTCGAGCGCCTCCTGCGCCTCGGCGAGGCGTTCGAAATCCGCCTCGACCGCCTTCTCCTCTTTGGCGACGGTCTGGTGGAGTTCCATCACCCTGGAATTGTCCCCGCTGTTCGAAGCGGTAATAAGCTCCGCGTGGAGCGTCTTGATGCGCGACTCGCCCTCCATGATGGCCTTTTCCAGTTTCTCCACACTCTTGCGCAGCGGCGCGGTCGCCTTGGAACGTTCGCGGGTGAGCGCGTTTATGGCCTTCTTGTTCGCCTTGTAGTTGTTCTTGGGCGCCGTCTTGTCCCGTTCCACCTGGTCCTCCTCGCCCCAGCCGATCTTCTCCAGAAAGTCGTCGTAGCCGCCGTCGAAGTACTCGGCCCCGTTTTTGGAGAAGATGATGAGCCGGTCGGCGACGCGGCGGAGCATCTCCTCGGAGTGGGTGACGATGATGCACGAGCCCTTGAAGTTCTCGATAGCGGCCATCAGCGCCTCGATGGAGTCGATGTCGAGGTGGTGGGTCGGTTCGTCGAGGAAGAGCAGGTTCGCCGGGCGCGCGAGGATCTGTCCGAGCATGACGCGGCTCTTCTCGCCGCCGCTGAGCAGGGAGACCTTCTTCTCGGCGAGGTCCCCGCTGAACATCATGCCGCCGCAGATGCCGCGCACGACGGCGGCGGAGAGTTTCGGGTTGGCCGCGTAGATCTCGTCCATGTTGGTGCTGCCGGGGTCGAGGCGCGTGATGTTTGTCTGCCCAAAGTGGCCGAACGCGGTACTGGGGTGAAAGGCCACCTCGCCGCCGAGAGGTGTCAGCTCGCCGGCGATGGTGTTGAGCAGGGTGGACTTGCCCGAGCCGTTTTTACCGATGATGGCGAGGCACTGCCCCTTTTCCAGCGTGAAGGAGACGTCCTTGAAAAGCAGGTGCTCCGGCGTATAGCCGAAGCTGAGCTCTTTGACGTCGAGGAGCACCTTGGCGGGGGTCTCCTTGAAGTTGAAGTCGAACTTCAGCGTCGCGTCGAAGCCCAGGTCGTCCATCTCCCCCATCTTTTCGAGCTGCTTGACCTTGGACTGGGCCAGCGCGGCGGTGGAGGCGCGCGCCTTGTTGCGGGCGATGAACTCCTCCAGCTCCTTGCGCTTCTTGTCATCAGCCGCCTTCTGCTTCTCGTAGAGCTCGTCGTTGGCCTTGAGCTGGTCGTAGAACTTGTGCGTGTCGCCGGGGATGACGAAGAGGCTGCGGCGCACGAGGCCCATGGTGTGGGTCACGATGGCGTCCATGAAGTCGCGGTCGTGGGTGATGAGGATCACCTCGCCCTTGAAGCTGCGCAGGAAGGACTTGAGCCAGCGCAGGGAGAGGATGTCGAGGTAGTTGGTCGGTTCGTCCAGCAGCAGCAGGTTCGGTTCGGTCACCAGCAGCTTGGCGAGGTTGATGCGGATCTGGTAGCCGCCGGAGAAGTCGCCGGGGGCCTTGTCGAGGTCCTCCTGGTCGAAACCGAGGCCGAAGAGGATCTTCTCCACGCGGTAGACGTCGTACTTCATCTCTTCGCCCAGCGCCAGCGCCGCCTCCTCGCGCAGGGTGGGCTCGGTGAAGTGCAGGTACTGCTTCAGCGCGCCGATGCGGTAGCCCTTGGGCGTGATGACCTCGCCGCTGTCGGGACTCTCCTCGCCGAGGATGATCTTGAAGAGCGTCGACTTGCCGCTGCCGTTGCGGCCGACGAGCCCGACCTTGTTGCCCGGGTTGAGCTGGAAATTGAGGTTGGAAAAAAGCTCCTGGCTGCCGAAGCTCTTGGAGAGGTTTGAAAACTGTATCATGGGACTCTTTGGACGGGTGAAGATTTTTCGCATTATAACAGGTTGCATCCGCTGCGCCGCCATCCCTTCCCCGGAGGTCGAATCTCCGCACACTATCCAACGTATCGGAAAACCTGAACCCCTGCGCCTCCATAGCTTTGGCGGTGGCCCGGTAGTAGACGCGCGAATAGTAGTCTGCTTAATGACGGGGTCTGACATGGGTTCTACTTGGCTGCGCTTTGGCATGCGCTTCACTCACGTGTAGAGCAAAAAGAGAAACAGTGTTTTGCGGGCGCGGAAGATAGGGTAATTTCTGTCGCGAGAGCTTGCTATTTTTAAATAATTAAGGTACTATTAAGCCATTGAAAGATGATCTTGAGTTTCATCTAGGTTTGTTTACTATTGAAGACCTTCTCCAGTATTTTATATTCCTCGCATATTACTCCGCATTATATTTTGACAACAAATACAACAAGAAGGACTTGCAATGGCAAATCTCGAAAACGGAACCGTCAAATGGTTCAACAGTGAAAAAGGCTTTGGGTTTATCGCCCCGAAAAACGGAGGCGATGATGTATTCGTACACTTCCGCCAGGTCAACAACAGCGGCTATGGCCGTGTAGAGCTCAACGAGGGCCAGGAAGTGACGTTCGAGATCGGTCAGGGGCAAAAAGGCCCGCAGGCGGAGAACGTTACGGCGCTTTAACGATCCCTTCGGCGGAACCCTCCGCCGTCGCGAAGCGTTTGATTAAGAGAGCTTTACTCTTTTACAAAACGACTTTAAGGATCGATATGGATACCAAAGAAGATACACTTAAAGCACTCCAGGACGGAAAAGAGCTGACGAGCAGGGTGACGGGGCTGAAATACAGACTCGTCGAAGGCCTGCTCTATTCGAAAGACAGCGAACGTGCCGAATGGGAGTTAAGCGGGCTGGGGTTTTACAATCCCGTCTCCTGGCTGAACCTTCACGACTGAGAAATAGGCGTCAGGTCTTTAATCTTTAATTTTCAAGATCGATCCTGGCTGTTTTTATATACCTTGCACCATTGAAGAACAGCGAGCTCGCACTGCAATCATCCCGCCTTTCCCTTTTCTCGCTATAATCGATAAATTCCAAAAAGTAGCAAATCAGTGAGCACAGACCTTTTCAATAAAAAATCCACACCGCCTTTTGATGAATCTTCAGATCCCGTAGAGGCATTCGACCGTCAAATGCAAATGGAAAACCTGAAAACCGGGAGCAAAAAAAGCCGTGACTACTCCAGGTATCTGGTCATCGGTGCTGTCATTGCCGCTTTAGTGATGGCGATAATCTGGATCAACCATTTCGGCTTTTTTCAAATGGTGATCATTGTGGCACTGGTCGCAGGGTTTTACCTCTATATGCAGAAATTGGAAACGGAAAAAGTGCAAAGCGACGCAGAGAGGAAAGACGAGCTGCTCCGATTCAAATACCGTGACGCAGCCCTCATGCGAAAAATAAAAAAAGGGGTGATCTGGAAAGGCGAATCCACCGAACAGCTTGTGGATTCGCTCGGCGCTCCCGACAGTATAAAACCTTTGAACGGCAGAGATACAAATACGGCGATCTGGGAATACGGTAAGCGGGTGGCTTATGAAAGCGATGAGGACAAGAAAAAGCTCATCTTTGAAGACGGCCTGCTCATCGAACTAAAAGAGGGTGCCATCGTGGGCTGGAAGAGCAAAGAAGTTCCTCCCAAATCCACATGACCTTATCGCGGGAAAAACGGACCCCTAATACATGATTTTTTATCAACATCGACGGCGTTTCGCCCAGGTGCGGACTCCCGAGTAGATGAGCGCCGGTAACGGTGCGGTGTTTTTGTTGCAGTATAATTTGAAAACACCCGAAAAAGGCAGCGTCATCAAACAGGACATCAACTCTTATTCCATCGCCGAAGAGATCTGGCATGCCGTGACCCACGGGCTGGGTCTGCTGCTGAGCGTAGCGGCACTGAGCATCCTGACCGTACTGGCGGCGCAGAGCGGCAGCGGAAAAGCCGTTGCCGGGGCGCTGGTCTTCGGGATCGCGCTTATTTTGATGTACGGCATCTCCACCCTCTACCATGCCGTCACCGCGCCCGCGGCGAAACGGATCCTTCAGCAGCTGGACCATTCCGCCGTCTACCTGCTGATTGCCGGGACCTACACCCCCGTAACGCTGCTGGGCGTGCAGGGGACGTTCGGCTGGACCCTCTTCGGCATCGAGTGGGCCTTTGCGGCGGTGGGGATCTATCTTAAAGTCGCCTATTACGGCCGTTTCGAAACGCTGTCGCTCGTGTTTTACGCGCTCATGGGCTGGCTGATCCTGGTCGCCGCCGAACCGATGTTCGCCCATGTCGACACACTCACGCTCTCTTTGCTGCTCGCCGGCGGTATTACATACAGCCTGGGGATCCTCTTTTACGTGTGGGATTCGCTGCATCTCAATCATGCCATCTGGCACCTTTTCGTCCTCGGCGGCAGCGTCTTGCACTTTTTTGTCGTCCTGTTTCTCATACAGGGTTGATTGTTATCAGACGGTAACGGATTCGTCATGTACCTGTAATGAAAGCGTCCTATGATGCAGGTCATGAAAACCGGGCGGATCAATATCTTTACAAAGTGCTGCAGGCGTCTCGACCGCTTCTTCTTCCGCTTTACCTATCTGGATTACGACGACTTTACCCTCGCCATTAAAATGGGCTGAAACCGGCCATTCTCTCTGGCGATCACGCCTCCGCAACGCTTTTGCTTTTACGCCGCGGGAAAGTTGCGTTCCAGCACCGCTTGCAAACGTTCGAGGTTGGGGGCGAGTTTGAAGTTTTCGCTGTAGACGTCGTGGACGGAGAAGCTTTCCAGCGGCGTCACCCCGCAGAACTGGAAGGCCTTGTGCAGCGCTATATTCGCTCCATCGACGCTGAGGCCTTCGAAAAAGCCGTCTGGGTTGTCGAATTCGCCCGCGGGGCAGTTGTAGGTGAAGCTCAGCATATAGCGCTTGGATTTCATTAGCCCCCCGCTGCCGTACGGCCCGCCGTCCGCGCGTCCGTCGTTGGTGAAGGTGACGCTGCCGCTGCCGCCGGAGAAGAGCTCGTCGATGTATTTTTTGCCCAGCCACGGCAGCCCCATCCAGTAGACGGGGGTCTGGACGAAAAAGACGTCGGCCCGGCGGAATTTGTCAAGCTCTTCGGGAACCTCGTACCCGTCGTCGATGACGGTCTCTTCGACCGTAAAGCCCTTCTGTTCGAAAAAGCGTTTCGCCTCTTCGGTGATTGTCTTGTTCAGGCGGCCTTCGGCGAAGCCTTCGTATTTCTGGTGAAGATTCAGTATCAGAACGTTCGGCATGGGGATCTCCTCGTTTTCTCAGGGGTATCTGCAAAGTATATCCCTATAAGGAAAACGTGCAGGATTTGGATCAGGCACTGCCCAAAAACGATGCGTGTCTTTATGCAGGTTTTATGTTCGTTGACTATGCTAATGAAAAACACAGAAGGATTCCCCATGCGCCGTCTGCTTCTTGCCGCACTGTTCCCCATCTCCCTGCTGGCCGTCTCCCTGCCCGAAAAAGCGCTCTACCTAGAAGGCGAGAGCGACAAAGGCATCATCCTCGCGCACGGCAAGGGGATGCACCCCGATTTCAAGGTCGTAAAGCCCCTGCGCATTGCGCTCAATGAAGACCTGGACTTCCATACCCTCTCCTTGCAGATGCCGGTAAACCACGAAGATTACGCAGGCTACGAAGCGGAGCAGCCGCGGGTCGGCGCCATGATCGACCGGGCGATCGCGTATCTGCAAGAGCGCGGCGTCAAGACGATCTACCTGATGGGGCACTCGCTGGGCGCGGGGATGACGTCGGGCTACCTCGTCTCGCACCCGAAAGCGCCGATCGCGGGCTACATCGCCGTTGGGTGCCGGGGCAATGAGAGCCGTGTGATCTCGTGCAACGACAACATGCCGCAGATCAAGGTGCGGGTCCTGGACGTCTGGGGCAGGGCGAACGAAGCGGACGAACGCTTCGCGAAGACGCGCGCGAAACTCGTCGGGCCGGAGTACGAGCAGTACGGCATCGACGGGGCGAACCATGTGCTTGACGGCGCCGTAGGGTTTTTCGTCGATGCGGTTGAAACGTGGCTGGAAGAGGAAGACGGAGAATAAAAGGCGAAGATGAGGTCGCCGGCCGGAGCCGGCCGGGTTTTAGAAGTAGATCTTCAGACCCAGGTAGGCGTTGTTGTCGAGTTTCAGCCGATCGTCGGCATCCTCGATCACGACATCGATGTAGCGGTACCCCACGTAGAGATCGATCGGGTCGATGATGTTGAAACTCAGGCGGGCATTGACTTCGGCGTATCCGTCGCTGTCCATCGCGGACGTAAACTCCGGCGCGTAATAGCCGCCCAGGTCGAAAAAGAGCCTTTCCATCAGCCCGAACCGTGCATTGAGTCCCACGCCGAAAGAAAGCAGGTCGTATTTGTCGATGCTCGTATAGGTCCCGCGCAGACCGAAGTGCAGGTTCTTATAGACGTAGTTCGCCCCCAGGTGTGCCAGCGCGCCCGATTCCGGCGGCTCGTCGGACTTGTCCGATTCGTCGTAATAAAGCACACTGCCGTCTACGACGACTTCGGGGGTGACATAGGCGGCCACGGTCCCCCGTGCGGTATCGTCGTTGCCGTTCAGGTCGAGGCTGACCGCCTGGGCGGTCGAAGCCGCGAGAAGGCAGAACAAGCCGACAATTGCAGACTTTGAGAACATTCCGTTTTTCATGGGCATGTATCCTTTTGATTAAATCGATGAATGTTACCACAGCCGCCTTAGGGGTGTTTGAAGGGTTTTACTGTCATTGTATGAACCGTCTGCTATAGTTCACGCATGTTCAAAAAGATTGTCAATTTTGCGATAGTTCATCCGGATTATGAAACCCCGGGGATTGAGAAAACACGGACCACGTTTTTAAACCTTCTCCTGATCTTTGCGACGCTGATCATTGCCTTCGACCTGTACAACAGCGTGACGTACCGCTATATGCCGATGGCGTATGCGGAAATCGCTGCGCTGCTCATTCTGATCACAACCTACCTGCTGTTCCGGCGCGGCCTCTCAATCACGCGCGCCGCCTACCTGCTGGTGGGGACGGTGGCGTTTATGTCGGTATTTTCCCTGACCGTCGAGGGGTACGGCAAAGAAGCCGCGCTGTTCTGGACCGCTTCGCTCCCCATCTATATCTTTTTGCTTCTGGGAAACTATCACGGGCTGAGGGTGAGCGTCCTCATTGTCGCGGGCATCCTCTGGAGCACGGCCAATGCCCACTTTGCATGGGTCGAACCGATTTTCGACTTCGACATCCTGATCCAGATGACCCTGGGCTACCTGGCCATTACGCTTTCGGTGTACGCGTTTGAAAGGATGCGCAGCCGTGATGAGCAGCGGCTCTCAAAAGCGCTGCAGGAGCTGAACCGTCAAAAAGAGCGGATCGAAACGTCCCACCGGCAACTGGCCCGGAAGGTCGAGAAGGTGAAAAAGCAGGAACAGATGCTCATCGCCCAGTCGCGGCTGGCGGCCATGGGGGAGATGATGAGCATGATCGCGCACCAGTGGCGCCAGCCCCTGGCAACGATGAGCCTGATGATCGCAAACTACAACATCAAGGCGATGCTCGAAGCGAAAACAAAAGACGAGCGCGACAGGATCCTCGACGAGGTCTCTGCGAACCTGCAGTACCTCTCCGAAACCGTGGATGATTTCCAGACCTATTTCAAGCCGACCGAAACGACCGAGGTCAGTTCGGTCTGCGATCTTCTCGAGCGGGCTTCGGAGTTTACAAGGTCGCGCCTTCAGTACAACGGCGTCACCCTGCACAACAACTGCACGACAGCGTTTCAGATCCATACGCACGGCAACGAGATCGTCCAGGTGATCATCAACATCATCAACAACGCCGTCGACGCCATCGTACAGAACAAATCGGCGGAGCGGTGGATCCGTTATGAAACCGACGAGACGCCGGAGCATGTCATTGTCAGGATCAGCGACACCGGCGGCGGGATCGACGCGGCGGTCATCGACAGGATCTTCGAGCCCTATTTCAGCACGAAATCCAAAAACGGGACGGGGCTGGGGCTCTACATGGCCAAGATGATCGTTGCCAAGCACGGCAACGGGCAGATCGACGCCGAAAATACGGACAAGGGGTGCGTCTTTACGCTCCGGCTGCCCAAAAAAGCGATGCGGCCACCTTCCGCTACTGCCCCTGTTGCACCGGATCGGCCCGTGACGCTTGAGCAATAAATAAATGAACGTAAACATAATCATAACCCTTGTTAAAGCATTTTCGGTAAAATAAATCTCTTTATTTCGGAAAGGTTTTCATGCGGATTCTGACCCTGCTGATCTTCTCAATAACGCTTCTGTCGGCGCATCCCCACTGCTTCATCGACGTCTATCCCGCCGTGGACGGGAAGAAG
>JARROU010000037.1:0-15618 GCA_037383585.1 Campylobacterales bacterium
CTTCAGCACATTCACGAACATAATAAACAGTACCGCGCCGACCACGGCCAAAATGACAAGGTTTACTACTTTATCCGATTCCATGTACCATCCCGTCAAAGGGCACTTCAGGCCTTGGCATCGATCCTGGGAGCGCCCCGAAATTCTCACCTATTTTAACATAACCGAAACGGTTTTCACGAAAGCAGTCCGCTGTGACTAGCGCGGCGACATTTCCCACTCGATGTAGTTGTGCCAGATGCCGTTGAGCGCCGGCTCGACGGGGTGGATTCCCCGGTACACCGCCGTGATTTCGTTGGGGATGTACAAGAACAGATAGGGGTCGTCATCGACAATGCGTTCAAAGATCTGCTGCCAGACGGCGGAAAGCGCCGCCCGGTCGACCGTCGTCTGCATCCGGTCGATCAGCGCATCCACTTCCGGGTTGTGGTAGCCGATGAAATTGAACCCTCCCGACTTGTCGTTGTCGGAGTGCCATAAAAGGTAAGGGTCCGGGGTCAGGGACAGCGACCAGCCCAGCAGCACCGTCTCGAACTGCCTCGGAAAGACCACCATGTTCAAAAAGGCCTGCCACTCCATGACGCGCAGCGTCACCTTCACCCCTACCAAAGAAAGCTGATGCTGGATAATCTCCGCCGCGAAAGGCCGGATGGGCGAGGCGTTGGAGGTGGCAATCTCGAAGGAGAGCGGATGTTGCTCGTCAAAGCCGGCTTCTTTCAGCAGCGCTTTTGCCTTTTCAAGGTCGCGCGCCGGCGCCGACACGCCGGGATTGAAAGCGGGACCGCCGGGCAGAAACGGCCCCGTGCAGACCCGGCCATGCCCCATAAAGAGGAAGTCCACCATTTTCTGCCGGTCGATCGCCAGCGACAGCGCGCGGCGCACCCGGGGGTCTTTGAACTTATCCAGCCTCAGGTTGAAGCCGAGGTAAGTGTAGCTGTGCGAAATGTCCTCGATCGCGCGGAAGCGTTCGAAGAAGCGCTCGTCCACCTGCCGCTCGTACTGCATCGCCTCGAGCCCGCCCAGATCGATCTGCCCCGATTTGAGCATCAGAAAGCGGGTGGTGGGATCGGGGATGACGTGAAATGCGATCGTGTCGATCTTCGGGCGGTGCTCGAAATAGTCGTCAAAGGCCGTCAGCTCGATCTGCTTGGAAAACTCCAGCCGGCTCAGGCGGTACGGTCCCGTTCCGACCGGCGCAAGGTTGAACGGACTGCTCATCATGTTGTGTTCGTCTTTGAGCAGATGGTAAGGCAGGATTCCCATCATCCAGGTCTCCAGCGCCTTGAAATAGGGCTGCTTGTAGACAACCCGAACCGTGTAATCGTCCGGTGCGCTGACCGACTCGACCATGCGGAACGTCGACGTATAGGGAGAGACGACCGAGGGGTCGTTGATGATGTCGTACGTGAAGACCACATCCCTGGACGTAAACGGCGCCCCATCATGCCATTTCACACCCCGGCGCAGTTTGAACACAACGGTGCGGTTGTCCTCGAATACATACGACTCCGCCAGGTCTCCGATGATCTTCTTGCCGTCCTTGTCGTACTTCACCAGTCCGTTGAAAATAAACCCGGCGATCTCGCCACTCGCCGAATCGGTCGCAATGATCGGATTGAGGCGGGAAGGGTTCGACGACGCGGTGAGGTGCAGCGTCGATGCCGACAGCAGAAACGGTAAGAACAAAAGGATGATGATGCGCATAGCGCTATTGTACAGAAGCGGAGATTAGCAGGGGATGATGAAGCGCCCTCTTTTCAAAAGAAGGCGCCGAAGCGTCAGTTGGATTCGATTTCCCGATCGAACAGTTCCTGGACTGGGCGTTCGTTGTCGACGTAGTATTTGCGGAACGCGTCGATCTGGTCTTTGGAGGCTTCCACCGGTTTTTTCAACAGATACCACTGGACGTTTTCCGAACATGGCGGCGTCGTGAGTGAGCCGATGTAGTGATAGTAATGCTGCGTGTCGCCCGGCAGCAGGTCCTGCGGGTCGATACGGGTTTCGCGGCCGATGTTGCCGAGGATGTTATCGAGCACCGGGTTGTTCTTGCCTTCGGTGAAGAAGACCGCGACGACCGCCAGCTGCTTCGTTTCCGGATTCTGGTGCACGAAATGCGCGACCATGTCGTAGCGCTTGCCGTCAACGGTGTGCTCGCTCTTGCCGTGGAAATGGAACTGCAGCAGACGGAATTTCTCCCCGTGCAATTCGATCGTACCGCCGGCCTTCGGCGTCACCTTGATGGAGTGGCCGTTGTCGATGATCTTGGCCGTCGTATGCACGTCTTCGTCCATATGCAATGCATACTCCGCGTTCAGCGAAACCGTTTTGCCCGGAACGATGTTGATCGGGGACTGGTGATGGCCGATCCCGCAGGTTTTGCTGAACTCTTCCCAGTGCGCCGGTCCGTTCTCGGCATAATCCCAGTGTGCTTCGTGATGCGCCTTTGATTCGTGTTCCGAAGCCGCGGCCGCTGTGACGAGCAGTGCCGCGGAAGCCAGTGTTAGTGTCAGTGATTTCAGTGTCATTTTTTCTCCTGTTTAGAATGCATAGTTTGCGATGACGCGGTACTGCGTCAGCGTGTCCAGCTGCGAGACTGTGCCGTCTTTGTCCGCACCGGTGTTGTTGTTGACCCAGATCCCTTTGAACGCCAGCGAGAAAGCACCGCGCTTGTATCCGAGTACGGCGTTAATGTCCTGCTGGTCCTCGTCGAAACCGGGTCGGCTGTTGCTAAACTGTGCCCAGGCCACCGTCGCCTTGAAACCCTTCAGTCCTGTAAAGTCAAAGCCCTGCGTATAGGCGAGTTTGACCCCTTCCGTCCCCCCGATGTAGGCACTGTCGGCTTTGAACGCGCTGCCGTACAGCGACTGGAAGAGGTCGTTCGAGGTGATCATGTTCGTAAACAGCGGCGTGCCGTCCCACGGCAGGACCAGCGAGTCGTGCTTTCCTTTGCTGCGCAGAACGTTGCTGTAGCCTGCGTAGAGCGTACTCTCATAATGGGAAACCGAGGCCTTGAACCCAAAAGCGCTGCTGTCGAGTCGTTCGCCGCCGGTGATGGAAGTGGCCTCTGCCAGGTTATCGTCCGCATTCCCGATGCTCTGCTGGGTAATGTACTGGGCACCGACGCAGAGTTTCGCACCGCTGCCGGCAAACGTATGCCTGTAGTGCGCACCGAGGTAGAACGCGTTCATAAAGTCGGGGCTGTAATCGTCGTACGCCTCAAGTTTCAATGCCTTGTTATCATAGACGACGCTCATCGGGATCACATAACCGGCGTCATGTCCCGTCACGGCTTCCGTATCCGGTCCGAGCGCATGCTCCACGATGTTGACGAACTCGTCCGATGTGCGCTGTTTGAAGCGGTCGAGGTAGCCGGCATCGATTTGAAGATCTCCGAACGTCACGTCCGCCATCGCGCCCTGAACGGTCGAAGGCAGCATACGGACCTCTTTGGTGTTGATCAGCGGCGTGTCGAGCTTTTTGCGCCCGTACCAGAGCGTGAAAAAATCGCGGGTATACTGCAAGTAGGCTTCGCCGAGCACCGAGAAGCCTTGGGTCGCGCCCCCGCCCCGGACGCCGTTGTCCTTGCCGATAATGGAAGTGTCCACGGCGTTGGGAAGCGCAAAGGGGTTCGTCGTCATAAACGTCGCCCCCGCCTTCAGGCCGTACCACTCCGCCGTCTCATATCCCAGCTGCCCGCCGATGCTGTTGGCATGCGCCGAAGAAGCCGTCCCGTTCTCCTTGTCCGTTTCGATGTAGTAGTACTTGATGTTTCCGTAGGCCTTGCCGTCGGCAAACCAGGATCCGATGCTGTCATCGGCGACCAGCAGCGATGCCGACAGGGCCAGCATTCCGTTTATAATATATTTCAATAAACCACCTTGAAAAAAGTGGAAAAATTCTATCGGAATGCACCGGAAAACGAAAATAAATAAAATTGAATGTTTTGTAAAAGAAAGATAAAGAAAGTAGATATACGCCCCCGGGGGAGCGCCAATCCATTAACGTTTGGAGAACTGCGGTGAACGGCGTGCTTTGCGTTTACCCGGTTTCTTACGTTCAACGACGCGTGAATCACGTGTCATCATGCCTTCCGGTTTGAGGATGGCACGGAAAGATTCGTCGTATTTGACGAGGGCGCGGGAGATCCCGTGGCGCAGGGCATCTGCCTGGCCGCCGAAACCGCCGCCGAGCGTCGTAGCGACGATATCAACGGATGCTTCCTGCTTTGTCAGGCTCAGAGGCTGCTTGACACGCAGTTTTTTTGCTTCCAGACCGCCCAGCCAGGCATCCAGAGAAAGACCGTTGACGGTAATCTTGCCCGTACCCGGAGTCAGCCATACTTTTGCGACGGAGGACTTACGGCGTCCTGTTGCGTATGTTTTTGCCATAATCAGTATCCTTACTTAGCGATCTGTGCAGTGTGAGGGTGTTCCTCGCCTGCATAGACTTTGAGTTTTTTCAGCATTGCGCGGCCGAGCTTCGTTTTCGGAAGCATACCGCGGGTTGCGAGCTTGTAGAGTTTTTCCGGGTTCTTTTCGAGAAGCTCGGTCATTTTGACGCTTTTCGTGCTTCCGAAGTAACCGCTGTGCGTGAAGTACTCTTTGTTGGCAACTTTGCCCGCACCGTTGAACTTCGCTTTGGAAGCGTTGATGATGACGACGTAGTCGCCGCAGTCAACGTTCGGTGTAAAATATGGCTTGTCTTTTCCGCGAAGGCGCGTAGCGACTTCCGTAATCAGACGGCCGAATGTTTTGCCTTCAGCGTCGATCAGCACCCATTTGCGCTCGATCTGCTCAGGCGATGCAATTTTCGTAAATTTCATCTTGCGACCCTTAGTGAATATAAAAGTGCGAAAGTATAGCCATATAAACTTACTGTTTGCTTAATTTAAGTAATTTGTAAGCATCAAACCTTGACAAGCTCCACCTGCGCATCCAGCAGATAGCACAGATACCCCTCGACGTCCATATCGGTGATCGCCTCGACGGCCTTGACGTAAAAACCGACCTGCTCCCGGTGTGCCTCCTCGAAACGGCGCGCACTCTTGTAGTCGATCACGACCCAGCGGTCGTCGTGGCGCACCAGCAGATCGAGATAGCGCAGTTCACCCCCGTACATCAGCGGCTGTTCCTTGGCAATCTCGCCTCCGGCCAGTTCACGGAATTCTGCGTGCTCCAGCAGCCGTCCGATCCGTCCCCGGATCGAGTCCAGCACGGACGCATCCAGCAGCGCGCCGTAGCGGTTGGATACGGCGACCATCGCCGATTCCAGGGCGGCGGAATCGAACGCGGCCATCATCTCCAGCGCATAATGGAGCGCCAGGCCGTACGTGACGGCAAACGGTTCCTCCGGGGTCTTCACCGCTTCCGTCTGCACGACTTCGGACTGCCGTCCCAGCGCGAGCGGAACATACGGGATGTCACTCGTTTGCTCCTTTTTCACATGCACCGCGGCCATCACCGCTTCGCTGCCCAATGTCATCGGCTCCAGCGCCAGCAGCTCAAACACGGATTCTTTCGGTTTGCGGATGACGTAAAGATTCTCCCGTGCGCGTGTAAATGCCACATAGAGCGCATTGAGCGCATCGTCTGTCGCCAGCGCCGCTTCCCGCTCGATCGCTCCGGCATATGCCGGATCGAATTCGATGCGGTTCTTCTGACGCAGAAAGAGGTTTTCGAGCCGGATCCCGTCATAGGCATAGATGATCGGTGCCGTATCGGCACGCTTCCGTCCCAGCCGGTCAAGCACGATCACGTAGGGATACTCCAGCCCTTTGGATTTGTGGATCGTGAGGACCCGTACGCCCTCGTTTTCCTGCGTCACCGCCTTCGTATCGATGCGTTCATACTCGAACAGGAACGCTTCGAGGTCACGAAAGCGCTCCGCAAGTTCAAGAAAACGGATGACATTCAGATCCCCGTCGAAAAGCCCGTACCGTTCGATCAGCGCACGGACAGCCTCCGCGGGCCGGTCAAACGCCGCGGCCGGCCGCGGCAGTGTCTGCGCATCGATGTCGGCCAGGGCGCAGAAGTTCCGGGCATACACCGCCTCGCCGAAATAGCAGTACTTGAGGTATTCGATCACCCCGCGGACCCGGCGCTGATTGATCAGTTTCGACGTCGTCTCCGTCACGACATCCACGCCCACCTCGGAAAGCGTTTCCTGTACGGCGCTGCCGTCTTTGTTCGTTGCCGTCAACACGGCGATCTCCCCGAGCCGTGCACCCAGACCGATGAGCCGCTGCACCGTTTCAGTCATGCGCTCGAGCAGTGCCTCATCCTCACGCACCTCCACGTACCCCGGACGCGCCTTCGGCTTGGTCAGCTGGTCTTCGTAACCGTCGATCCGCCCGCGAAAGGTCTCGTTGACAAACGCGACGACGCTCGTGCTACTTCGCCAGTTGGTGCGCAGCGAATCCACCGTAAGACCGTAGCCCTCCGTCACCGTGCCGAAGAGTTCCTTGGCACCGCCGCGGAAGCGGTAGATGGACTGCTTGACGTCTCCGACAAGAAAGAAGGAGTGGTGTTCGCGCACCCCGCTGCCCGAGACCATCTCCTCCACCAGCGGCTGCAGGATCTCGAACTGCAGGACCGAGGTATCCTGGAACTCATCGAGCAGCAGGTGCGAAATCCGGCTGTCGAGCCGGAAATAGAGAAAGTCGCGGTCGATCCGCTCTTTGAGCAGGTAATGCACAAGGGCGGTGATGTCGTCGAAGCTGAGCTCACTGTCCTCCTTCGCCACCGTGAGTTTCGCGCTCTTGTACAGATCAAGCAGCTCGAAAAGGTGGGCGAAGAAGGTCTGCTCTTTTGCACGCATGTACTCCCGGAGCGCCGTCTGAAGCTCCCGCAGCAGCCCGTCCATCTGCGGCTCATAGTGTTTTTTGAAATCCCAGTACTCGAGCGACGGTTTGAGTACCCACGTTTTGGCGATCAGCGCATCGACGGAATCCGCCTGCAGCGCCTTTGCACCCCGCGCGCTGAGCGCCTTGCCTTCAAAACACTTCAGCAGCGAAGCATGCAGCTGCATCGCCTTCGCCTCATGCGGCGCCATCGCCTCCGCTTCGAAATGCAGGTGCTGCAGCTGCGGCGCTTTCGCATACAGCGCATCGAGCAGCCCGAAAATATCGCTGACCCGTTTCGCGCTGATCTGCGCCATGGAGACGAGGGTGTTCTCCTTCCCTTCGATCTCGCACAGCCGCAGGAAGCGCGCCATGACTTTGAGCTCATGCTGCGATTCGAACGTACCGAAGTTGGGCATGATCCCGGCATGCAGGGCGAATTTTCGCAGAACCTTGGCAAAAAAACTGTCGATCGTCATCACTTTGGTGTCCGCGGACAGCAGACACCGGAGCACTTCGGGGCGCCGCTGCAGGATCGTCTCCTCCGATACGCCGCACACCTCGGCGATCGCGCCGAGCTCATCGCGATCATGCAGGTGCGTCAGCGTCTCGATCATCCGCTCCTGCATCTCGTTCGCTGCCTTGTTGGTAAAGGTGAGCGCGACGATCTCTTCGGGTTTCTCCCCCATGAAGAGCAGACCGAGATAGCGGACGACGAGGCTGAAAGTCTTTCCGCTGCCTGCACTGGCCATCAGGGCCTGGAATGGAACGAATCCGCTCATCGCATCTCCCTTTGGCACAGGTGCACGTAGTCGCAGAACCGGCAGCGGGAAAGTTCTTCCGTCCGGTCGAACGAGTAGTGCTTCGTCTCCTGCAGTTCGCTCAGGTGGGCATTCAGCAATTCGAATTTGCGCGGCTGCAGCGGATCTCGGACGATCTCGCCGCTGCCCAGGTCATAATACCCGCTGTAGGCGACCGCTCCCGTCTGTTCTGCCAGCAGCGTGTAGAACTCCAACTGGAAGTCCGTCGCGTTCTCCACCGATTTTGTCGTGTAGAGCGGGTAGCGCCCGCTTTTGTAATCGAGCACCTCCAGCCCTTCCGGCCCGTAATCGATCCGGTCAATGCGTCCTTCGAGCTCAAGCGCTCCGTAGCCCATCGTCAGTTTCGCCTCGCATGTCTTGACGCGCACCGACGCGAACCGCGCCACTTCCTGCGCAAAGAAGGGTTCGAGCTTTTTCAGCCACAGCTGCTGCAAAAAACGCTCCAGGGGCGTCGTGCCGCTGTGCGCCACCAGCGCCTGCGCCACGGCGGCTTTGAGCACCTATTCCAGGAACGTCCTCAGCGCCGTTGCGGAGAGCGGGCGCTGCGTAAAGTCGTATTCCGCTTCGATTGTTTCGACGTCCAGGTGCCGTTTCGGTGTGCGGGCGAAGAGGATGTCGGCCCAGGCGTCGTCCGCGTATTGGCGTCCCGAAGCGATGCCCATCTCTTTCAAAAAACGGCTCGGCAGAATCGTTTCGTTGGAGACGTAGGCGATCTCGACCCGTTTCGCGCGCGAAATGAGCTGGTAATAGAACTGTTTTTGCAGCGCTTCGCGCTCCGCGGTCGTCGGCAGCCCCGCCCGGCCGCGAACCGCTGAGTTTATGAAAAGGTCCTTGTCACTTTTGTGCGGTACATAGGCTTCGTTGAAGTCAACGATGATCACGCCGTCAAACCGGCAGGCACGGGTTTCCAAAACGCCCATCACCGTCACTTTGCCGCCGCGGACATCGTCCAGACTGCGCGCTTTGACGCGGTTGACGAACAGGTGTAGAAGGGAACGGAACGTGCTTTCCGTGAGCCTGGGGATAAGACGATCAAAGTAGAAACGCTCCTCTTTCACGACGGCGCGGACTGCGTCCGTTTCCCCTTCCAGCAGTGCCTCCGTCAGCTCCAGGAACCGTTCGGCATCGCACCGCTCGCTGTACGCATGTACGACCGGACGGTACCCTTGCGCGAAAAGCCGCTCAAGGCGCAGCGTATTTTCGACGCCGGGGTGTTCCGCATAGGCCATCAGCGCCTCGCAGCGCCGCACAAAGAGAGACGTATCCAGCGGCTCTCCCATCGCGAAGTTGAAGTTGCCTTCCGCATCGAAACGGCGCAGCAGCGGAACAAAACTCTCGTCGGGAAGCACGACCGCGATCCGTTCCGCGTCGATCCCGTCACGGGTCATCTCGAATACTTTCTGTTTGATAAAAGCCGTTTGCAGAATCCGTTCGGAGAGCGGAGTCGCACGGATCTGCGCCGCGCTTTCAAGCGGCTCGGCACCCTCGATCATCATGGCAGCAAAATCGATGCGATAACGCTGCCCCGGCACCGTGTCGATCCCGAAAGCGGCAAGCTTCTGCTGCATCTTCGCATTGTACTGCGTGGCATCAAAAACGAGCGTCAGCGGGATGAGTCCGGCGATCTCTCCCAGGACCTTGAGTTCGAAATTCGTCAGGTACCCCTCCGCGACGACCTCAAGCGCGTCCTGTGCGCTGATCCACTCGCGGTTGAGCCGGTAGAGTTCCGGGACAAAGATACGGTCGAGCATCTTACGCTCCATACAGAGCGTCCGGTAACGCGTGCGCAGCAGCCGCAAAATCGCGACATGTTCAGCAAAATCGCCGTAGGTATCGGCGGCATCGAGGGCATCGATCTCAAGCAGCTCGCCCGACAGCTCTTCAAAGAAACGGAAAAGATAGGCGGCGTTTTTCGTAAACGTGAAGAAGTTGCGCTCGATATTGAGCTCGGAAAAGGCTTCAAAGTCCGCTGCTTCAAGCAGGGTCAGAGTCCGCGTGTCGCTGTCGACATTCTCGAACCCTTCGACGACGACGGCGCGTGCCATCAGCTCACCCATCGTCATGAAGCGCTGCAAAAAAGCATTTTGGTCCCGGAGCACAAGCAGATGCTCCCGGATGGCACGTGAAGTCGGAAGAACGGTGGTCACACTACCCCTTTTTATTACGGAGTATAGCGCCTGCGTTCTGAAAATGCCGATAACTTGTCAGCGTGTCAGTATTCGAAGACGTTGGGATAACGGGTATCGGCTTTGAGGTTCATATAGCGCAGATCGTCTCCCGCCTGGACACGCACCAGCACATCCCAACGTCCCGCTTTCGGCAAAGAGACCGTCTCGAACCGGTAAACGCCCGCTTCAATCTGTTCGATGCGGAGATCCTGATCAAATTCGTGGGTACCGGGCCGCGTGATTCGCGCGGTGATATTGGCATCGTTGACCGGGACGCCGGCGCGGGTCGTAAGCTTGAACTTTACGGTGGCCCCGTCGACGTTGAATTCGTCCGTTACGTATTCGAGAACGTATTTTTTGTCGAAGAGGATTTTGGCATTGATTTTCGCATTGACATTATGTTCAAAGTGACGATAGTCCTGCATATCGAGGTCGCTCATCTGTACCGGGTTGTCCAGGGCGATCTTGACCGTCCAGTAGCTGAGGCCCACGACACCGAGAATGCTGCCCACGACGATCCATGGCCGCAGCAAGACAAGAAAAATTTGACTTCCGCTTCCTGCGGACGAACTCAGTTCCACGCCGTGCGTCGCGGCAATCTGGTCGGCGATATCGGTATAACCGTTGTACATCGCCACCGAGTATTTCTTGACGATATCGGCGCCCTTGGCCTTTTCCGCAAGCACCGGGAGAATCGTTCCCCCGTAATTGCCGAAAATCTCTTTGAAATCCTCCCAGCTTCGTGCGAACATCGCGGCACTGACGACGGCGCCGATGAAGGTCGCGCTCGGGCTCAGGACCTGTTTCTTGTCAAAATCCTTATATAACGACTGCGGACGGGCAAGGATGTCGACCTTTTTCTGCAGTTCTACAAAGGTCAGGACCACGAACGGTTCTTCCAGCTGTTCACTCAGCGACTTTTCAAAGTCGACCGTTGACTGGTTTTCGTCCAGATCACGCACCATTACGAGATAGAGCGAAATGCCGGTCTTGTCGTGAAGTTCCTGGCCAATCATTTCGATTTCCTCGGCGAACTTATCGTTATGGACCACATCGTCTTTATATAAGACTTCAGCCTGAAGCGACAGTGAGAAAGCAAGGGTGATGATGAGGGCCGCCAGCCCTCTTGTGAAGATCAATTAAGTTTCCTTAACCGATAAAAAGATGGTTCGGCGTAAGAACCGACCAGAGGGTAACGACCGCACTGATAACAAGCAGTGCTGTGATGACAAAGTTCATATCAAATTTCATTTATTCCCCCTCTTTGACGTTAACCCATTGAGCGGCAGCGCCTTTGTCTCTCATTTGGATCGACTTCTCATCTTGGATTTTGTAAAAATTCTCAGCGTTGGCCTGCTGGGCCTGAATACCCCAGATCGTCAGAACGACCAGGATAGCCAGGAGCAGAACCGTAGCAATGAGTCCGCCCGTCAAACCGTCAAAAGCAAATACACCTCTATTTGTATTTTCCATGTTCGCTCCTTATTCGCTCAGGCTGGTAATGTAAGCACCGAGTGCTTCTTTCTGAATGTCTGTCAGGTTTCCAAACGCCGGCATTGCACCGATAGCGCCTTTTTTACCGTGGTTCAGTACATTCACAACCAGTTCCGGGGTGAACACTGCAATGTTCGGAGCAACAAAAGGCTGACCTTTGCCGTCTGCACCGTGACATGCCGCACAGGTTCCCTGGAAGATGTCATCGCCCGGACCTTTCATGCCGTTTGCAACATACTTGGAAACCGTTTCGATCTCTGCGTCCGTAATCAGTGCACCGGTATTGGCGTTGAACAGACCGTTACGATCCGGCATCGGCATCTCGCTACCGAGCAGGTGGTTGTTGGCTCCGTTTTCGATTGCATACTTGACCGTCTCGACTTCAAGGCGCTGGTTCAGATTGGCGGCTTTTCCGTCAATACCGTCCGCGGCCAGACCGTGACACGGCGCACACTGTACGATAAAGATGGAATTCCCCATCTCGACTTTCATCTCGTCGCCCATGTTCGCATACTGCTCATTGAACTCCGCATCGTGCTGCGCAACTTCTTCGTTGTATTCACCGATCTGTGAATAGGCATTGACCGGGTATCCCCAGATGAAATACCAGATCGCCCAAACCGTAACACCCATAAAGATCACGGCCCAACCGAGCGGCAGCTCGTTTTTGTACTCGCCAATGCCGTCCCAGTTCTCTTCAGCCAGTTCCCCTGTAGCCGTGTCCGTCTGCATTTGGCGGACATACTTGATAACTACAAATACCGTTGCAATCACCAGTACCGCAGCACCGGCGAGCGCCAGCAGGTTAACGATATCCGCACCTGCTCCCCCTGCCATTTTCTCGACAGCAATCCATGTTCCTGCGAGCATGGCAATTGTAAAGATAATACCAAACAGTACTAACTTGTTCATTTATGCCTCCTCTTTTTTCGTCTCGTCTTCCGAGACACTTTCTACCGGTTTGTCGGTAATTTCGTCATTGAGCGCCATATCCCCATACTTCTCGTAATTGCGCGTTCCCTTCTTCTCGCTGTTGTAAAGATGGTAAATATAGCTATACAGCACCACCACCAGAAACACGGTGAAGAAGAAGTATCCGTATGCTGAAAAAGTATTGATATCCACGCTTTACACCCTTACTTCAGGCTATTCAGATACGCAATCAATGCAACGATTTCAGGAATCTGGCCGTTGGCGACCATATCTTTGACGTCCTGATCTTTCATGTCCGCAGCAATCAGTTTTGCTTCGGCCAGTGCATCGGCGTGTGCGCCGTCAAGCGAATCAGCCAGTTCGACTGTGGCCGTGCCACCGTCTTTGGTCGGAATCGGTTTGTTGTAAGGCACACCGAACACTTTTTGAACCGTCACCTGCTCGGCGTACGCCGTTTCGATGTCGGACAGGTTCGTAAACATCCAGCGGTATGCCGGCATGATGGAACCCGGGACGATCGCCGCAGGATCTTTCATGTGGTTTTCGTGCCAATCAGTCGTACGGTAGTTACCGACGCGCATCAGGTCCGGACCGGTACGCTTTGAGCCCCAAAGGAACGGACGGTCATAGGCGTACTCACCGCTGAGCGAGTAGTGGCCGTAACGGTCCGTTTCGGATTTGAACGGACGAATCAGCTGAGAGTGACATGCATTACAGCTGTTTTTGATATACACATGACGGCCGGCAAGTTCCAGCGTCGTGTACGGCTTAGTGCCGATGGTTGGCTGTGACGCCTGCGCAAAGTTCGGCAGGATCTCGACGAGCCCTGCAAATGCGATTGTCACGAAGACACCGACGGCGAAAAAGAACGGATGCTTTTCTAACCAATGAAACATATTTTCCCTCCTTCTTTCTTACGCTGCCATCGGCGAAGCGTTTTGCAGCTCGCTCTCTTCAACACGGCGGCCTGAAGTGACAGTTTTGTACATATTGTACGCCCACATGAACATACCGATCAGGTAGAGTGTACCACCGACGGCACGAATGGTGTAATACGGGTGAAGAACCGTTACCGTATCGATGAACGAGTAAGCGAGGTTACCGAATTCATCGTGTGCACGCCACATCATACCCTGAGTAATACCGGCAATCCACATAGATGTGAAGTACAGGACAACACCCAGTGTCTGGATCCAGAACTGAGTGTTCATCAGAGACTTGGAATAGATTTCGCGTTTGAAGACACGCGGTGCCATGTGCAGCAGTGCCGCAATGATCATGAACGCAACCCAACCAAGAACACCGTCATGAACGTGACCAACGATCCAGTCCGTAAAGTGCGCCAGGGCGTTAACAGATTTGATCGCCTGAATCGGACCTTCGAGCGTAGAGAACATATAGAACGTAGAAGCGAGAACCATGAATTTGATCAGCGGGTTGTTTGCAACCTGGTTCCATTCCCCTTTCATGGTCAACAGCATGTTGATCGCTGAACCCCAAGAAGGCAGGATAAGTACAACTGAGAACACAGAACCCATGGTCTGCATCCAGTCAGGAACCGTCGAGAACAGCAGGTGGTGACCGCCGGCCCAGAGGTAGACGAACATCAGACCCCAGAACGCGAGCAGAGAGAGTTTATAAGAATAAACTGCCTGACCGGACTCTTTCGGCAAGAAGTAGTAAATCATCGCAATAATTGGAACGGTGAATACGAATGCAACGGCATTGTGCCCGTACCACCACTGTACCAGTGCGTCATTTGTCCCAGCGTACATAGAAACGGAGTGGAACCAATCGCCCATACCGGCTACAAAGTATGTCGGTACCTCCATGTTGTTGAACAGATACAGCATGGCCACACCGAGGAACGTCGCGATGTAATACCAAATAGAGATATACAGCGATTTTTCGCGGCGGATACCAATCAGACCGAAGATCTGAACACCCCAAAGGACCCAGATCACAACGATCGCGACATCGATCGGCCATTCAAATTCCGCGTACTCTTTCGATGTAGTAATTCCCAGCAGCAGTGATCCGACGATCAGAACGACACCCAAAACGTACAGCCAAAACTGCAGTTTCGCTGTCACCATCAAGAATTTTGACTCCGCCATCGATACTTTCAGTACACGCTGACCGACATAGAACCATGTCGCCATAATACCGCTGACGGTAAATCCGAATGCAACCGAGTCGGTGTGAAGCGGACGCAGACGACTGAAGTTTGTATACTCAGCGAGTCCCTCTCCCAACATCAGGTTTACACCCGGAAATGCCAGCTCCCATGCCAGGATAACACCGACAAGCATTCCGACAACACCCAATACAATTGTCATAAACATCCACATTTTGGCAATTGTATAGTCGTACTCCAATGGACGATTTTCCATTACAAGCCTCCTTAAGATTTCAAAGCGTAAAAGGTCCCGGGACCGGTATCTGCAAAACCCTAAAAGATCAGGATTTTGCAGATACCCCAATTCCGGGACTATTTGACCCTGTCATCTTAACAATGGTAATATTTAACAAATCTTAAATTTTTTAAAATGCTGGAGATATTGTCAGTTTAACTAAAATATTAAGTTTATTTTAATGATTGTGAGTAAAATCGTATCAATCGATGCCGATTAGCTGCCGCTGCCGCATTTGCCCATGCCGCATTTGCCCGCACCGCATTTTCCGGCACCGCATTTCATCTGCTGGTCATCGACCTGCTTTTGCACTTCGGGGGTATTATACCAGTAGTCGAACTGCAGATACGCTTTCATAAGCGTCCAGCCGCCGAACGCGATCACAGTCACCGCAGCCAGCTGAATCATCACGCTTCGGAACTTCGTCTGGGAAAAGAAGCCGACGACATAGGCGAACGAGAAAAGCGTCGGAATCGTAAAGAGACCGAATACCGCCATCACGACCGCCCCGTACAGCGCCGACTGCGTTGTCGTAGCCGTTACCAGCATCGTATAGACGAGTCCGCAGGGAAGAAGCCCGTTGAGCACGCCGAGCAGATAAAAACTCATCGGCGTCGCCGAGGTCAACTGCGCCGTAAAGACCTTTTTGAACCAGCGGTAGTTTGTGATCGGGATTTCGATGGAGGTGAGGAACTTCAGCTTCCCGGCGAATGAGAGCCCCATCAGGATCATCATGATGCCTGCGACGGCGAACATGATCGAGCGTGCGAGCGGACTGACGTCCCACAAGGAACCGAAATATCCGAAAAGTGCTCCCATCAGCGTGTACGTCGTGACACGTCCGATGTTGTAAAGAAAATGGAAAAACGCACTCTGCGCCTTGGAGTACTGCGGCTTGATTTTCGCCGTCGTGTACGTAATGATAAAACCGCCGCACATTCCGATGCATT
>JARROU010000038.1:0-14019 GCA_037383585.1 Campylobacterales bacterium
AAAAGATCGCAGAAATATATGCCTCAAGAATAAACCAATTGCCCACTGAATTGCTGCTCATCCCCTTTAATTGCCAATGCAGGTATAATTTTGTCATTGCAGCGTATACGAATGAAGGAGTTTTATGCCAAACGATTACCGACCGATGCAGCTCGGGGTCAACATCGACCACATCGCCGTGCTGCGCGAGGCGCGCAGAATCAACGATCCCGATCCGCTGATGGCACTGGCCGTCTGCGCGCAGAGCGGCGCGGACCAGATCACGATCCATTTGCGAGAAGACCGGCGCCACATCAACGACGACGACGCGCAGAAAATCATCGCTTCCTCCCCGCTGCCCGTCAATCTGGAGTGTTCGATCAACCAGTCGATCATCGACATCGTCTGCGAGCTTCGTCCGCACCGTGCGACCCTCGTGCCCGAAAACCGCGAAGAGGTCACGACCGAAGGGGGGCTCGATGTCATCGGGCAGAGCGCACTCGTCTCCGACGCCATCGACCAGCTGCACGACGCCGGGATCGCCGTCTCGCTTTTCGTTGATCCCTCGGCGCATATCATGGAGCAGTCCAAGGCCCTCGAAGCGGAGATGGTGGAGCTGCATACCGGCACCTACGCCAACCTTTTTGCGATGCTGAACACGTCCCTGCCCTATACACGCCACAGCATTCCGGAGCTGGAACTGCCGCGCGACGACCTGCAGCGCCGTCTCGAAGCCTCCGTCGATGCCATCCGCCAAAGCGCCGAACACGCGCAGGCCATCGGGCTCGAGGTTGCCGCGGGCCACGGCCTGAACTATCACAACGTCGCCGCCATAGCCGCCATCGCCGAGATCACCGAACTCAATATCGGCCAGAGCATCATCGCACGCTCCGTCTTCAGCGGCCTCGGTGCGGCGGTGCGCGACATGAAAGCGCTGCTGGCCCGATGAGCCTTCCCAGACTGGCCGTCAGCATCGGCGATCCCAACGGCGTCGGTCCGGAGATTGCGCTGCGCGCGCATGCACAGGTCACACAGCTCTGCCGTCCCGTCTACTGCGTCGATCCGGCGCTCATGCAGCAGGCGACGGCGCTGCTGAACACAACGGTACCCGACGATTTCGAAATGGCTCCCCTGGGCCTTGAAGTGCAGATTGCCCCGGGCACCGTCAGCGGCGATGCGGGGCGCTACAGCTACCGGTCGTTTATGAACGCCGTCGCCCTGACCGAACGCGGCGACACCTCCGCCGTCGTGACCCTGCCGATCCCTATCGAGGCCTGGATGAAAGCGGGAATCGACTACAAGGGGCATACGGACCTGCTGCGCGACCATTTCAAAAAAGAAGCGATCATGATGCTCGGGTGCAGCGAGCTGTACGTGGCGCTCTTTACCGAACATATCCCGCTCAAAGAGGTGCCGGCAAAAGTCGAACGCGACGCACTGGTGCGATTTCTCGTCGATTTCTACCGAAGTACCGGCTTCGACGACATCGCCGTCCTCGGGCTCAATCCGCATGCCGGAGACAACGGGGTGCTTGGAAACGAAGAGGAAACGATCACCGAAGCGATCGCCCTGGCCAACGAGCAGGTCGCCGAGGCCTTAAAATGCAACGGCAGTCCCTTTTTCGGTCCGGTCGTGCCGGACACCGCCTTTACGCCGGCGTTCCGTGCCCGTCACCGCCACATCGTCGCCATGTACCATGACCAGGGACTGGCCCCGCTCAAGGCGCTCTATTTCGATGACAGCGTCAACATTTCGCTGAACCTCCCCATCATACGCACCTCCGTCGACCACGGCACGGCATTCGACATCGCCTACCGCGGCGAAGCGAAGCTGACAAGCTACCGCAATGCCGTCACAGCGGCACTCAACCTTTCCAAGGCCCTTTAAGGGCATTTCAAACACGCTTTTTTTCCCATCAATTCATATAAATATTTTTGATATATAATTTATCTTTTCAGTATTAACTTTTGTGATATACTATATTTGAAGCGGGGTGCAAAATGAAAACGGAAAAGTCAAACAACCATATCTATATCATCAAACAGCGCAAGAAAGTTGAACTGGCGGACGGCCCGTTCGAATACGAAGAACTGCTGGGGAAATGCACCAGTCCCGAAGAGGCAAAGAAAATACTCGACGAACATCCGGATGCCTATATATCCGAAGACTCCACCTACACGCACTCCGACCTGTTCCGCTACGAATAGGCCCCGGCCGTTTACGCATGATTAAACCATGCGTTTTATACTTTGTTACCCTACTGACAAAGGAAAATTATGCAACAGAAGCTTTTACTCATCGCCGCAGCCTTTTCCGCATGGACCAGCGTCAGCGCGGCCACGATCAGCTATAACGAGATGCCGCCGGTCGAAAAACGGGTGATGCCGACCGCACCGAACGAGGTGTTCTCTTTCAGTCGTGCCGTCGACAGGGCGAAAGACTCCATTGTCTATATCGCCACCAAGCAGACCAAAACCCAAAGATATATGGAACAGATGAATCCGCTGCTCGAGCAGTTTTTCGGACACCGCTACCATCCGCCGCGCAATCCGCACCGGCAGAGCCTCGGATCGGGCGTTATTATCAGCAAAGACGGTTACATCGTGACAAATAGCCACGTCGTCGAGGATGCCGACGCGATCATGGTCAAAATCCCCGGTTCGGACAAAGAGTACCGCGGCACCCTCATCGGAAGCGATCCGAAATCGGACATCGCCGTCATCAAGGTGGAAGCCGATGATCTAAAACCGATCCGCATGGGGCGCTCGTCGGAACTGAAAATCGGAGACGTCGTTTTTGCCATCGGGAACCCGTTCGGCGTAGGGCTCAGCGTCTCCCAGGGGATCATTTCGGCCCAGCATAAAAACCGCATCGGCATCAACGAGTATGAAAATTTCATCCAGACGGATGCTTCCATCAATCCCGGCAACTCCGGAGGCGCGCTGATCGATACCCGCGGCGCGCTGATCGGCATCAACGCCGCCATCATCACGCGCAGCGGCGGCAATAACGGCATCGGGTTCGCTATCGAGGTCGATATGGTCAAAACCATCGCGAAAAAACTGATCGAAGTCGGCAGCGTCGAACGGGGATATCTCGGCGTCAGTATCGGCGATCTGACCAAGGAACTCAAAAAACTCTACAAGCGCGACAGCGGGGCGCTTCTCATTGACATCGTCCCGGATTCCCCGGCGCATAAAGCGGGCTTGAAGCGCGGCGACCTGATCACGCACATTGACGGACACGCCATCAAGAACGCCGCCGACCTTAAAAACACCATCGGGATGTACCAGCCCGGGACCCGTGTAAAAGTCACGCTTGAACGCGATGGCGAGGACGCGTCCTATTTCGTCGAGCTCAGCAACCTGGAAGAAAGCGCCAGAAGCGGTTCCGATACGCTCTTTGAGGGGCTCAAGCTGCAGAACCTTGATGACCAGTACCGCTACCGTCTGCGGATTCCCGACGACGTCGAAGGCGTATTGGTCACGGAAGTGGACTCCGAATCGGATGCCGCGGCACAGGGCATCCGACCGGGCGATGTGATCGTCCAGCTGGAAAACGACCCCGTATCGTCTCTCGCTTCACTGTCAAAAGCCGTCGAAAAAGCGGACGGAAAGCTCAAACGGGTGTATGTCTATCGCGAAGGCCGGGTGTTCGTCGCCGCCTTGAAATAAGCATCACCCCTTGATGCATATTTTCGGGCGCAGGAACGCCACGCGCCGGGCCAGCCCGGCTTTTTCCGTTGAAGCGGCGACCAGGTCGACGTCCTTGTAGGCTTCCGGCGCCTCTTCGGCGATGCCGCGCATCGAATCGCAGCGGATATGAATCCCCTCGGATTTGAGTGCATCAAGCACCGTGCGCCCCTGCCACAGCTTCAGGGCCTGCCGCCGGCTCATCGCCCGGCCCGCCCCGTGGCTGGCGGAGTAAAACGATTTCTTTTCACCGCTTTCGCAGCCGGCGAGGATATAGGAGCCGGTGCCCATGCTGCCGCCGATGATGACCGGCTGGCCGACGGCACGGTAGGGTTCGATCAGATCGGGATGACCGGGACCGAAGGCGCGGGTCGCCCCTTTTCGGTGGACCCAGAGCCTGCGTTCTTTCCCCTCATAACGGTGCGTCTCCTCCTTGCAGGTATTGTGCGAGACGTCATAGAGCGTTTCGACCTTCGAACCCGGGAACAGCAAGCCGAACACTTCGCGGGTCAGGTGTGCCAGGACCTGCCGGTTGGCCAGTGCGCAGTTGATGCCCGCATTCATCGCACCGATATAGCGCTGCCCTGCCGAAGAAAGGATGGGGGCACAGGCCAGCTCCCGGTCCGGAAGGGCAATGCCGGAGCGGATCGCCTCTTTCGCCAGCGAGACGAGGTATTCCGTCCCGATCTGGTGCCCCAGCCCCCGGGATCCGCAGTGGATCGATACGAGGATCTGACCTTCGTGAAGACCGTAAGCCGCAGCCGCCGTTTCGTCGTAGATCTTCACGACCTCCTGGACTTCCAGGTAGTGGTTCCCCGATCCCAACGTCCCCACTTCGCCCTTCTGGCGTTTCTTGGCCATCTGCGAGACGTACTCGGGCACCGCGCCGTCCATGCGCCCCTGTTCTTCAATGTAATACAGATCGTCCGAAACCCCGTAGCCCCGTTTAACCGCCCACTCCGCACCGTGTTCGAGTACACGGTCGAGCTCGTTGTAGGTGAGATTCAGTTCTCCGTGCACTCCCATGCCCGCCGGAATCCGGGCATAGAGCATGTCCGAGAGCGATTCGATCCCGTCCGTGATGTCCGCCGCGCTCAGATCCGTACGAAGACAGCGGATCCCGCAGGAGATATCGAAGCCGACCCCGCCGGCGGAAATGATCCCGCCCGCCTCGGCATCAAACGCCGCGACCCCTCCGATCGGGAATCCGTAGCCCCAATGGGCGTCGGGCATCGCCATGGCGGGCCCGACCAGTCCCGGCAGCGCGGCGACGTTGGCGATCTGTTCCAGGACCTTCTCATCCATACTCTGCAGCAGCGTTTCCGAACCGTACAGCAGTACGTCTCCGCGTTTTTCGCCGGAGGCCGCGGGCAGCTGCCACGTATAGTCGTCAATCTTTTCAAGCCGTTCAAGCTGCATGGCAGGACTCCTTACACGTCCACGACACAGCGCGCTTCCCACGTGCCGGCGTTCTGTGACACCGACAGCATCGTCAGCGTCGCCCCCTTGACTTCGGTCCCCCGTGCATCCAGCATATTCAGGGGACACCCTTGTGCCGATCCCTTCCACTCCCTGCCGTGATGTGTCAGGCGGAAACGGTAAAGCAGAAGCCGCCGGCTGGCCGCTTCGGCGAGCAGAAGGTTCAGCCACTGGACCAGTGCCAGTTCCGGGTCCGGCTCTGCGAACGCGATGTCGACACGTTCGGACGGATCGGAACACGCATTGGTACCCATGATCGCGAACATCGCCTCGGCCGCGCTGGTAAAGGCGGTCTCAATGCTCTCACCCCTGCCGATAATCCCGATATCCGCGTCATGGTCGAAATAGTCATAAGCACCCATTAGATGATGATAACCGTTTAGGCTGTGGAAAATATAAAAAAATTGCAGTGGTTCCCTGCAGCGCAGGAAGAAGAACCCGCCTCGTCAGGAGAGACGGTTTTTGTACTCCTCGTAGCCGAAGCGCTTGACGATGTCGATTGCTCCGCTCTTGCGCAGAATCGCCAGAGCGGGCAGCTGCACGCCGTTGAAAGTCGTGTTCTTAACGAAGGTGTAGTGGATCTGGTCCTCGAAGACGATCTGGTCGCCGATCTGCAGCGGCGCATCGAAGGCGTAATCTCCCATGATATCGCCGGCCAGGCAGGTGTTGCCGCCCAGACGGTAGGTATGGGTTTTTTCACCGGCTTCGGCGGCACCGCGCACCTCGGCGCGGTACGGCATGGCCAGCGTATCGGGCATGTGCGCTTCGGCGGAAATGTCCAGAATGGCGATGTCCATGCCGTTGTGCACTATGTCCAGCACCGTCGCGACCAGGGGACCCGTCTGCCACCCCACCGCTTCTCCGGGTTCGAGGTAGACCTCGATGCGTCAAGATAGCGCCCGAACTTCGCTTCGAAGGCCTCCAGCACCCCTTCGAGCGCGTCGACGTTCTGTTCGCACAGCGCATGGAAGTTGAGCCCGTCGAGTTTCTCAATCTGCGACGGTTCGAAATTGGCCGCCGTCGTCCCGAGGCGGCTGTAGAGACCGCAGGGGTTGTAGAGGTCGACCGGGGACGAAGAGTACTCCGGATTGACGCGCAGGGACACGGAGATCGAAGGGTTGACCGCTTTGACACGCCCGTAGAACCGTTTCAGCTGGGCGGGCGAATTGAAGACGATGTGATCCGAGATCGTCGCGATCTCGTCGAGATCGCTCTCCTTGTAGGCCGGAGAGTAGGTGTGCACCTCTTTGTTCATCTCCTCGCGTGCCAGCCTGGCCTCGTGAAGCCCGCTGGCCGTGCAGCCGTGCAGATATTCTCCGACGAGGTCGAAGGTCGACCACATCGCGAATCCTTTCAGCGCCAGAATCACCTTTGCACCGCTCTCCTTCTGGACACGGTCGAGCCGTTTCAGGTTCGCCTCGAGGCGTGCCTCTTCACAAATATAAACAGGAGTTTTCACATCGTAATATTTTCTCATTCTTGTTACTTTTCGGTATAATGTCGCCCATGCAAAAAATCGTACTGGCTGTCTTACTTCTTGTCATTGCCGCCACCCTCTATTCTCTGACCACAATTATACCCTTTTCCGACGCCGAAAAAGAGCCCGCCAAAGCCGATGCTGCCACCGGAAATGCCGAAGAGAACCCGAAACTCGTCATCCAGAGAACGTACAGTACGAATCCAAGAAAAAACCGCTTTCTCAAAACCATTGTGCCGGTGGTCGAATCGGTCAAGAAAGAGCTCGATGCGGAATATGCCAAGGCGAAACGCCTGATGAAAAAACCGCAGCGCTCCGCCAAAGAAGAGGCGTGGCTGCAGGCACAGATGCAGCGCTACAACGTCACCGGTTATCCCTGTCTGCTCCGCCGCATGCACACCCACCCCGTCAGCCTCGTCGTTGCCCAGGCCGCCCTGGAGACCGGATGGGGATCCTCGCGGTTTTACAAAGAAGCCAACAACGTCTTCGGCATCTGGTCCTACAATCAAAACGAACCGCGCATCCCCGCATCGGAGCCCCGCGGCAGCAAGACCATCTACGTCAAGAAATTCGCTTCGCTCGAGAACGCCATCCGCGGCTATTTCATGATGATCGGCAAAGGATATGCCTACAGCGGTTTCCGGCAGGCACGCACACGGACGGAAAACCCCTTCGAACTGATGCACCATCTCCGCCGCTACTCCGAACTGCGCGATGAGTACGTTGCCAGGCTGTATTATGTGATCAAATCGAACAAGCTCTACCGCTTTGACCAGCCGTCCTTCAAACCGGTCGCACTGGCACAGATCATTCCCGAATATGTCGCACTGAAACGCGAAGCGAAAGCGAAAAGCAAAGCGGGCGAGCCGATGGCCGCATTGAATGAAGTCAAGGTGGAGCAGGAGGACGAAGCCCCGACACCGTGCGAGGAAGACATCACCCTCCAGACGTCTGAATCTTCATCCCTTCCCCCGGAAGGCTGATTCCCATTCCCCCACCGCCACCACACTGCTTTTTTCCTCAACCGCTCTGAATCCCTGCTGGCTATAATGATAGAAGGGCATCTGCATCTGCGCTTCAGGAATGTACGGAGCGGACGATGCTCAAAACCAGCGCGGCGGGGCAACAATGCCAAAACAATATTTTTTTCTCTATCATCACGAAATCCCCAAGGACGAAGCGGAAGCCGTTGCGGCCCGGATCGATGAACGGTTCGGCTGTACGGTATCTCCGCACATTTTCAAGAAACAGAAAACGGGGTTTGACGAAGGAGATACCGTTTTTGTCATGGCCGATGATGCGGGGCTGGCCGTCTGGCTCAAACGCAACGCCTCGGCCGGCATCCGGATCGTCGTGCTGCCTTTTAAAAAGAACAAACTGGCCCGGCAGGCCTACGGGATCGCCCCTGATCTTGATGCGGCACTCGAACAGGCCGGCAGCGAATCGCCCTATGAAATGGAGCACCTGCCGCAGTGCAACGGGTCGGTCTTCTTCGGCCGCGTCGTTGTCGGTTACCCGGAATGGTTCCGCGGCAACGGGGTAACGGCCTTTTTAAAAGCGCTGTTCAAAGGGATGCTGAGCCTGACGCTTCATCCGATACGCATCGAAACGGCCAAAGAACAGAAGATCAGTACGGCAATGCTGCTCATCGATGCCGAAAGCGAAATGAGAATGACGCAGCAGCACCCGCGTCTTTTTCAAAGCCAGGACAATCAGTGCCGCCGGATCGCGATGCTCGTCTACGCTCCGCAGAGCATCCTCTCGCTGCTCCGGATTCTTGCGTTCTCCACCAAGCGCAGAGACGCCGATGCCGGACTCCCCGCCGGGATGGGAACGCTCAAAAGCGAAGCGATCACCCTGCACACCGCCGACGGGAAGCTGAACGTCACGATGAACGGCAGGACCGTTGAGGCCGATACCGTCGATCTTCAGTGCACCGCGATGCGCAGCCGCATCGTCACCGGGTTCGAGGAGTGCGCGTCGGCGGACGATAAAGAGAGCCTTCGTGTTCAGAACCTGCCGGTGGAAGAAGAAGCCGTCACCCACCTCAGCGGCAAAAACCTCCCACTCGTTCCCGTCGCGTCGGAGAGCGCCTTCGAAGAACTTTTTACCGTCCTGCGCGACGGGGCGGAGCTGCGGCACTGGTATGTCGCCCTGCTGCTGATCAGTACCCTGATGGCGGTCACCGGGCTCTTTCAAAACTCTTCCCCCACCGTAATCGGCGCGATGATCCTCTCGCCGCTGATGGCGCCGGTTGTCGCGCTCGCTACCGGGCTTATCCGTTTCGACAGGGGTCTGATCGTTGCCAGCATCCGGACGATCGCCGTCTCCGTGCTGCTCGCCCTTGCCGCATCAGCCCTGTTCGCCTATGCAACGCCTCTGACGCATATGACCGAACAGATGAGCAGCCGTATGCACCCGAACCTGCTCGACCTGGCCGTCGCCATCCTTTCAGGCGTCGCGGCGGCCTACGGCTACGCGAACGCACAGATCGCCAAGAGCCTGGCCGGCGTCGCCGTCGCCGTGGCGCTTGTGCCGCCGCTGAGCGTCGCCGGGATCGGGATCGGTTGGGGGTCGTGGCCCATGTTCCACGGGGCCTTCCTGCTTTTTCTCGCCAACATCGCGGGCATCGTCTCCGCAGCGGGGGTCACGTTCTTCTTACTGGGATTCTCCTCCTGGCGCTATGCAAAAACGGCATTCGTTCTGAAGCTTTTCATGCTTTCTGCCGTCGCCTTCCCCCTGTTCCTTTCCACCAGGAACCTGATCGAAAAACAGGATTTCTACACCCGGTTCGACAGCGTGAAAGTACTGCCGATCGGCGAAACGGCAGCAACGCTTGATTTGGGAAAAGTGTCCGTCAGCGAAGGGAAGATCACGGCCCGGATCATCATCACGGTGCCGCATGACATCGACGAAGAGAGCAAACAGCGTTTGGTCCGGCTTGTCCAAAAACGGCTCGGAACGGATGCCCGCCTTCGTTTCTTGTTTGAATATCTGTACGAGTAAAGCGGAGGAAAAAACGGGGAGCTTACGCGTCGAGCTCCTGGACCTTCCAAGGCAGACCCTGAGCGTTCATCTCTTCCATGAACGGATCCGGATCGAACTGTTCCATGTTCCAGACCCCGGTTTCATGCCATTTTTTCTCCAGCATCAGCTTCGCGCCGATCATCGCCGGTACGCCCGTCGTATAGGAGACCGCCTGCGATTTCACCTCGGCATAGCATTTTTCATGGTCGCTGACCTGGTAGATGTAGATCTTGCGTTTCTTGCCGTCTTTCATCCCTTCGGCGACGATGCCGATGTTGGTCTTGCCTTTGGTGCGCGGCCCGAGCGACGCCGGGTCCGGCAGCAGGGTTTTTAGGAATTCGATGGGCACGATCTGCTGCCCCTGGTGCTCCACCGGCTCGATGCCCAGCATGCCGACGTTTTCAAGGCACTTCATGTGCGTCAGGTAGCTCTCGCCGAAGGTCATGAAAAAGCGGATACGCTTGAGACCCTTGATGTGCTTGACCAGCGACTCCATCTCCTCATGGTAGAGCAGATAGCTCTCTTTGGGGCCCACTTCCGGGTACTCCCAGCTCATGTGGATCTGCATCGGATCGGTTTCGATCCATTCGCCGTTCTCCCAGTAACGCCCTTTTGCGCTCACTTCGCGCAGGTTGATCTCGGGGTTGAAGTTGGTCGCGAACGGATAGCCGTGGTCTCCGGCATTGCAGTCGAGGATGTCGATCGTATGGATCTCGTCGAAATAGTGTTTCTGAGCGTAAGCACAAAAGACGTTCGTCGCGCCCGGGTCGAACCCGGATCCCAGCAGCCCCATAATGCCCGCCTGCTTGAAAGCGGCGTCCCGCGCCCACTGTTCTTTGTATTCGAACTTCGCCTCGTCCGGATGCTCGTAGTTCGCCGTATCCAGGTAATCGACGCCCGTTTTAACGCAGGCGTCCATGATGGAGAGGTCCTGGTACGGCAGCGCCACGTTGATGACGATATCCGCGCCCGTTTTTTCGATCAGTGCCGCCGTTTCTTCCACGCTGTCGGCGTTGACCTGCGCGATCTCGACGGCGCCTTTGGGCAGTTCATCCGCGATCGCCTTGCAGCTCTCCAGCCGGCGGCTTGCCAGAACGATTTTCGTAAACGTTTCACGATTCATTACACACTTGTGTGTCACAACGCGGCCGACGCCGCCTGCCCCGATAATCAATACAGTAGCCATGCTTCTACCTCATCGTAAAATTCATGTTAAATGGTAACCTAATTCCGTTTAAGCCGACCCCGAAATGTGCGGAACCCAAGCCGTTTTGTGGCCAAAAAGTATTCTTGCTATCCTGTTGAACACGACAGCGCAGAAGGAGTCGGATGCCGGCATTTGTTTTGTGGGTGGAGGCCTTTTCGGGACTCGGCCTCTTTCTTTTCGGGATGCTCTTTCTCGAGTCGCAGATCCGGCAATCCGCCGGGCACGCCTTCAAACGCATGGTACAGCAGGCGACCGACACGCCTTTTAAAAGCCTGACGACGGGGCTCGGCGCCACGGCACTCTTTCAAAGCTCCTCCGTCGTGACTCTGATGGCCCTTTCCCTCGTCGGTGCGCAGCTGCTGACGCTCGGGAGCGCCGTCGCCGTGACCTTCGGCGCCAATATCGGCACCACCATCACCGTCTGGATCGTCGCACTCGTCGGATTCAAGATCGATATCAATCTGCTTTCTTATCTTATGATCGGTGTCGGCGGTATCGGCGGGGTTCTTGCCGGTTCGGAAGGACGCTGGAAAAATTATTTCGGGGTTATGGTCGGCTTCGGCCTGCTGTTTCTGGGACTCGAAGGGATGAAAAAGAGTTTCGGCGGCTTTGCCGACGCCTTCGACCTTACGGCGTTCGCTTCCATCAGTCCGTACTGGTTTGCCGCCATCGGACTGCTGCTCACCGCCGTCATTCAGGCAAGTGCCGCCGCGATCGCCATCGCACAAAGTGCCGTGTTCGCCCAGATGATCAGCTTTGAGGCGGCGGCGGCGTTTGTCATCGGTGCCAATGCGGGAACCACCGTCACAGCCGTCCTCGGAGCCATCGGCGGAACACCGGACAAAAAACGCGTCGCGCTGGCCCACTTCGTCTTCAATCTTTCGACCGGCCTGTTGGCTCTGGCACTGCTTGAACCGCTGACATGGGCGGTGGAACGGGTGGCCGCCGCGCTCAACGACGTCGTAAAAATCGCCATATTCCATACGGTGTTCAACGTCATGGGGGTCGTGCTGTGGTACCCCTTCATCCCCGCCATGGTGCGTTTTCTGCTGCGTTTTTTCAAAAGAGAGCCGCAACGGGTGACCAAATTTATCCACAACGTCGCCGTCACCGTACCGGATGTGGCGATCGACGCCCTGCAAAACGAAGTGTCGGCGCTCTCCGGCCGCGTCGAGGAGTTCGCGCTGCTCGCCGTAAACATTCCCCCGCCCAAAGCCTTTGAATCCGGCATTGCCATTGAAAAACTTCTGACGCAGTACCATGACAATTTTGATATCGCCTACGGCAGGCTCTACGAAAAAATCCGCCTGCACGAGGGGGAGATCTACCGTTATATCGCCCTGCTCTCTCCCAACTGTTCCCAGCAGGAGCAACAGATGATCCTCACGGCCCTGCAGCGCCGCATCGCCTATCTGGCGACGGCCGCAAAAGCGATCAAGGATATGCTGTACGATCTCAACCGCCTCTATGAGGCCGGATCCCCTGAAGAACAGGGCTTTTACAAGGACCTGCGCTACCAGATCCTTAAAAGCGTCCTGGCCTACCATGCCGTTTCCGAAGGGGACGAAACGGGGCGGATTGCCCTGGAGCAGACCTACAAGCAGATCGCACACTCTTACAAGAACAGCATGGCGGTGATCGAATCCATCGCCAGAAACGCCGCGATCCCGTCGGAGATGACCACCATTACCGTCAACGCGCTCCACCTGACCAAGAGTTTCAGCAAATCCCTGCGAAACGCGCTGGAACGTGACCAGGCGTAACGGCTTTTTATTTATATGAAATGACCTATAATGGTAGGATTGATCACAACATGAAATGAAACACGTAACATGAAGCAGCAAAAACAGATTTTAGGGTGGCGCGAATGGGTTGCACTGCCGGAGCTGGGCGTCGATGCGCTCAAATGCAAAGTCGATACCGGGGCGAAAACGTCCGCGTTGCACGCCTTTTATGTCGAGCCGTTTGAAGCCCGGGGAAAACGTATGGTGCGTTTCGGCCTGCACCCGCATCAAGACGACACGGAAACGGCGATCGAATGCGTGGCGGAAGTGTACGACGTCCGTACGGTCAGCGACTCCGGCGGACACAAAGAGGAGCGCTACGTCATCAAAACTCCGCTGCGCATCGGCAGCGAAACCTTTGAGGCCGAACTCACCCTGACCAACCGCGATGCAATGCAGTTCAGGATGCTGCTGGGACGCCGGGCCATGGAAAACCGTTTTATCGTCGATCCCGACGCATCCTTTCTGATGGGAGAAAGCCACCAATGAAAATCGCCATTCTTTCGCGTACCAAGTACCTTTATTCCACCCGCCGCCTGGTCGAGGCGGCACAGGCAAGAGGGCACGAGGTCGAAGTGATCGACACCCTGCGCTGCTACATGAACATCACCTCGGACAGCCCATCCATGCACTACAAAGGTGAAGAGCTTGTCGATTTCGATGCCGTCATCCCGCGCATCGGCGCCTCCATCACCTTTTACGGTACTGCGGTTCTACGCCAGTTCGAAGTGATGGGCCTCTACCCGCTCAACGATTCCATCGCCATCAGCCGCGCCCGGGACAAACTCCGCTCCATGCAGCTGCTGGCCCGCAAAGGCGTCGGCATGCCCGCGACCGGGTTTGCCCGGAACCCCGACGACATCGAAGACGTCCTCTCCATGGTCGGCGGCGCCCCCGTCGTCATCAAGCTGCTCGAAGGCACCCAGGGCATCGGTGTTGTGCTCGCCGAAACGAAAAAAGCGGCCGAAAGCGTCATCCAGGCCTTCATGGGGCTCAATGCCAACATCATGGTTCAGGAGTTCATCAAAGAAGCCGGCGGGGCGGACATCCGCTGCCTGGTCCTCGGCGACAAAGTCGTCGCGGCCATGAAACGCCAGGGGCCTGAGGGGGAATTCCGCTCCAACCTGCACCGCGGCGGCAGTGCCAACGTCGTCAAGATCACCCCCGCCGAGCGCGCCGCGGCCGTCGCAGCCGCCAAAGCGATGGGGTTGAAAGTCTGCGGCGTCGACATGCTGCGTTCCACCCGCGGCCCGCTGATCATGGAAGTCAACTCCTCGCCGGGCCTCAAAGGCATCGAAAGTGCCAGCGGCAAGGACATCGCCACGCTGATTATCGAACATCTCGAAAAAGGCTGCAAGCAACTCTGCGGGAAAA
>JARROU010000039.1:0-4193 GCA_037383585.1 Campylobacterales bacterium
CATCTCGGTCCGGCATGCGGAGACACTGCTGCCGGGGATGACGCATCTTCAGCATGCGCAGCCAATCAATTTCGGGTTTCACCTTCTGGCCTATGCGAGTATGTTCAAGCGCGATGTGGAGCGTTTGCTCTCCAGCCGGGAGCGCAACAACGTTTCCCCGCTCGGGTGTGCCGCTTTGGCCGGGACCCCGCATGACATCGACCGTGAACTGACCGCGAAAGAACTGGGATTCGACCGCGTCAGCGTCAACTGCCTCGACACGGTCAGCGACCGGGATTTCGCCCTCGAGATCCTCTTCAACATCTCGACGATGATGATGCACGTGTCGCGTCTGAGTGAAGAGCTGATCCTCTGGTCGAGCTACGAGTTCGGTTTTATCGAACTTTCCGACGAATATTCGACCGGTTCTTCGATCATGCCGCAGAAGAAGAATCCCGATGTTCCGGAGCTTCTGCGCGGCAAGACCGGGCGTGTCTACGGGGCGCTGATGGGGCTTCTTACCGTGATGAAAGGCCTGCCGCTCGCATACAACAAGGATACGCAGGAAGACAAAGAAGGGGTGTTCGATGCCGTCAAGACGGCACACATCTCGCTCGATATCCTTAACGAAGCGCTGAAAACGATGACCGTGAAACCCGAGAACATGCTGGCGGCTTCGAAAAAAGGCCACCTCAGTGCGACCGACCTGGCCGACTATCTGGTTGAAAGCTGCGGTGTGCCGTTCCGCGAGGCGCACTTTATCACCGGCAAGGCAGTCGCACGCGCTGAAGCGCTCGGAATCGATCTGAGCGAGATCGACTACGCAGAACTCAAAGCGATTGATGAACGGATCGGTGAAGACGTTATGGCGCATCTGCAGCTCGACCACTCCATGAATGCGCGCACGTCCGCCGGCGGTACGGCGACCGTAAGAACGCTGGAGCAGATCGTGCACTTTGAAAACTATCTCAAGGAACTCGACCTGTGAAAGTGACAGTCTCCCACCTGGACGAGATGCGCTTCGAAGCGAAAACGGAACGCGGTCAAAGCTTCGTGATCGACTGTCCGGTCATCTCGCCGATCGAATATTTCCTGGCGGGGCTGGTGGCGTGCACGACCAGCGACCTGATCGCGATCCCGAAAAAACAGGGCAAGACCGTGACCGGTCTCAGCGTCGAGGGCGACGTCGTGCGCAACGAGACGGCTCCGTGTAAGTTCAATACGCTGCACCTCGATTACCGTTTCGACTCCGATGCCGACGATACGGCGGCGCTTCGGTGGGTGATGGGCAGCATCGAGACCTACTGTTCGACGATCAACACGGTCCGCGACACGACGAAGATCACGTACTCCGTGACGCACAACGGAAAGCTTCTGCGTGAAAACGAGGAGATCATCAGCGGGCAGGGCGCCGACGTCGATTTCGGCGAGATCGACGCCTGCTGCAGTAACTAATAATTCGTTAGACTAAAAAGTTTTTGTATCTCTGTTCCCCTTTTTCTTTGCGTGCACAAAGAAAAAGCCGAACCGGGAAAAAGAAAGTGCAATACCGCTGCCGCTGCACTATTATGCTTTAAGCAGTATGGTGTTTTCTCATTTCCTCATTCTCCCATTCCTTCTGGTTTTTAAAAATGCAGTCAAAATATGTTTTGGAAAAAAAGAGCGCGGTCTACTGCGCGCGCCCTGAAAGAAGTACCCTTGGGGTGCGCCCTGAAAGAAGTACCCTTGGGGTGCGCCCCGAAGGAAGTGCCCTTGGGGTATGAGCCTGCTGCTGAAACATGTAGCGCAGCGGAATTTCGCAGCGTAGCGAGGACAAACTTAGCGATAGCGTAGGCAGAGGGGCTTTGCTCCTCTGCCGTATGATTTAAAGGAAGTCTTTCGGGTCGGCATCGGCGAAGTGGCCCCATTTGAGGTGGGCGCCTCCGAGGATATGGAAATGCAGGTGCTTCACTTCCTGTCCGCCGTTCTCCCCGACATTGGTGATCACGCGGTAGCCGCTTTCTTTGATATCGACAATCTCGATGATTTCTTGGATAAATGCCGTCATTCCGGCCATCATTTCCGGGGTTGCTTCGGTGAAACTGTCCACATGCGTTTTCGGGATGGCAAGGACGTGGACCGGTGCCTTAGGGTTGATGTCGTGAAAAGCCATGAAGTCGTCGTTCTCATGAACCTTGTTGGCGGTGATTTCGTTGTTTGCGATTTTGCAGAAAAGACACATGAAGTGATCCTTGAAAGAGCGTTTTCGAGATTGTAGCATATAAGGGCCTTCATTTTCAGAGACGTCCCGAACCTTTGACGCTTGGACGCATCGGCAGACACTGCCGTCTCTTAGAGGGGCATTTAAATCTCTGTTGGATACAATACGCGCAAGATACAAGGGAAAATGATCCCGGGAAGGAGACCACGTTTGCAAGAGTGGTATGACGCCATAGCGTCGGCACAGAGTGTCGAAAAGCTGGAAGAGATCCGTATTGCGGTGTTCGGAAAAAAAGGGGTATTGGCGGCGGAGTTCGCCAAGATGAAGTCCATCCCCAATGAGGAAAAAGGTGCCTTTGCGAAAGAGCTGAACATGCACAAGGGCAAATTGACCGAAGCGTTCAACGCCCGCAAAGAGGTGCTGGCGCTTGAAGCGCTTGAAGCCGGCATGAAGGCCGAGGCGATCGATGTGTCGCTCTTTTCGCGGACAAGCGAACGCGGGGCGCTGCACCCGGTGATGCAGACGATGGACCGCATCGTGGAATATTTTGTCGCGATGAACTTCTCGGTCAAAACGGGACCGATGGTGGAGGACGACTTCCACAATTTCGAAGCGCTCAACCTGCCCAAGTACCATCCGGCACGCGACATGCAGGATACCTTCTATTTCAAGGATGAGATGCTGCTGCGCACCCATACGTCGCCGGTACAGATCCGCACCATGATGAGCCACAAGCCGCCGATCCGTATGATCGCGCCCGGCGCGGTCTTCCGCCGCGATTACGACCTGACGCATACGCCGATGTTCCACCAGGTCGAGGGCCTTCTGGTCGACGAGGAAGGCACGGTCTCTTTTGCGAACCTGAAGTTCATCCTGGAAGACTTTCTCAAGTACATGTTCGGTGACGTCGACGTCCGTTTCCGTCCGAGCTTCTTCCCGTTCACGGAACCGTCCGCCGAAGTCGACATCAGTTGTATCTTCTGCGGCGGGGACGGCTGCCGCGTCTGTTCCAAGACGGGCTGGCTGGAAGTGCTCGGCTGCGGCATCGTCGACCCGAACGTTTTCAAGGCGGTCGGATACGAAAACGTCAGCGGCTATGCCTTCGGCCTCGGCGTGGAACGTTTCGCGATGCTGATCCACCGCATCGGGGATCTGCGCTCGCTTTTCGAAGGCGATATCAGACTATTGGAGCAGTTTAAATGATTGTCACACGCCACTGGCTAAACGAATGGATCGACCTCACAGACGTCAGCACGGAAACGTTGGCCAAAACCTTCAATGCGATCGGTCTGGAAGTCGATCGGGTCGAGTCCTTCCGTATCCCCGAAAACATCGTCGTCGGGAAAGTGACGGCGTGCGAAAAGCACCCGGACGCGGACAAGCTCAACGTCTGCCAGGTCGACCTGGGCAGCGAGACGCGCCAGATCGTCTGCGGGGCCGCCAACGTCGCAGCGGGTCAGTATGTCCCGGTCGCCGTCGTCGGTGCCGTGATGCCGGGGGGACTGGAGATCAAACCGGTCAAACTGCGCGGGGTCGATTCGGCGGGGATGATCTGCTCCTCGACCGAACTGGGGCTGCCGAAGATGAACGACGGTATTCTGGTCCTGGACGAGAGCATCGGAAAGCTCGAACCGGGGAGAGCGCTGGACGAATATCCGCTGATGAACGACGATCTGATCGAGATCGAACTGACGGCGAACCGCGGGGATTGTCTGAGCATCCGCGGGGTGGCCCGCGATCTGTGCGCGGCACTGGACAAAAGCCTGAAGCCCCGCAGCAGCAAACGCGAGGATGAAAAGCGCATCGGGATCGGCCGGCTGCTTAAACTCGATGTGGAAGGCGACGTGGCCGGCAGCGTCCGCTACCATGCGGTGTCCGTTGAATTCTTCGACGATTCCCTGCTGATGACGCTGCGGCTGGCCATGATCGATGAGAGCCGTGCGAATGCCGTCGAAGCGTGCCTCGAGTATGCGATGCACAGTACCGGAGTGATCCTGCGTGCCTATCCGGTCGA
>JARROU010000039.1:4281-16025 GCA_037383585.1 Campylobacterales bacterium
CGGTGAAATTGTCGTCAAACAGGATGAGAAGGGCTTTACGGCCGTCTTCGGGCGCGAGCGTGCTTCCATTATCGGGATCCGCCAGGAAGATGTCTCACGGCTGCAGGACGTCCGGGGCATCCTTGTCATCGAGGCGAGCTATATCGCTCCGGAGGTGATCTCGCAGAAGATGTCCGAAACGAAACTGCAAAGCGGACCGCTGTATTACCGCACGTCGCGCGGCAGCGAACCGGAACTCTCTCTCGGGAGCGAATTCCTTTTCAGCTGCATCGAGGCGAAGGGCGAAGGCAAACTCTACGGCGGTACCCTGGAGCATGCCGAAGCGTTCGAGCCGAAAAACATCAGCATCGATATGGCTTATGTCAGCAGCATCATCGGGACGGAAATCGATAAAAGCCGTGTGGCGAACATCCTGAAAAACCTCGGATTCGATATCTCCAAATCGAGCGAGGAACACATCATCGTCAGTGTCCCGCGCTACCGCCACGATATCGTCAACCGCCAGGATCTGATCGAGGAGATCGTCCGCATCGTCGGCATCGACAACATCCCGGCGAAACCGTTCGTGCTCGAAGAAGCCGACCGCCTGGGCGACGACTATTTTGCCTTCCAGAAAAAACAGACGTACCGTCAGCGTGCGGCGCAGAGCGGTTTCTATGAGAGCGTTCATTTTGTTTTCAACGAACGCGAACAGCTCGACGCCCTCGGCTTCAAGAGCGTCGCCAAGGAACTGTCGCTGATCAACCCGATCGCCGGAACGCTCGATACGCTGCGCCCGACCCTGCTGGCCGGACTGCTCAATGCGGCCAGCGGCAATGCCAAAAATGGCCGTAAGCGCATCGCGCTGTTCGAGATCGGTTCGGTCTTCGACGTTCAGCGCCGCGAGTCGGTGAACCTGGCGATGCTCTTTGCCGGGGAACGGCATGAAGACAGCATCGACAATGCCGGCAAGCCCGAAGCGATCGGGTTCGAGTCCTTCTCGCGCCTGGCGGCGGATGTGCTGGGCGATGTGACGCTCAAGCCGGCGGAACCGACGCATAAAATGGCGCATCCCTACCAGGCGGCGGCCGTCTATCAGGACGGGAAGAAGCTGGGGGAAATGTTCACCCTGCATCCGACGCTGCAAGAGGAGATGGACCTTCCGCGCACCGTGATGATCGAAGGCGCCTTCGACGCGCTCCGCTATGAAAAAGTGGAAGCGCAGCCATATACGAAATACCAGGCGTCGCATCGTGACCTCAGTCTTCTGATGTCCAAATCGACGGAGTACACCACGGTGGCTGAAGTGATCGAAGCGAACCGCAGCAGCGAGATTGTGCGCTACTATCCCGTCGACCGCTACACGGACGAGGCTCTGGGGGACCAGATGAGCCTGACACTGCGTTTTGTGCTGCAGTCGAAGGAAAAGACGCTCGAAGAGGAAGAGATCACGAGCGCGATGCAGGGGGTGCTCGATGCCCTGCAGACAGGACTCGGAGCAACACTGAGATGAGCCGGGTCAGTATCGCACCGACGGAAGCGTTTGCATTTCGAAGCGACAAGATCGCATCGGACAAATCGATCTCGCACCGCAGTGCGATGTTCGCAACGCTGGCGGAGGGGACGAGTGTCATCCGCAACTATCTGCGCGGTGAAGATACGAATCGTCGAAGCGCTCGGTGCGGACGTCCGCGACGACGGGGAGGTGATCACGATCGCTTCGAACGGGATCAAAGAGCCCGACGACGTCCTCGACTGCGGCAACTCCGGAACGGGCATGCGCCTGTTCTGCGGTCTGCTGGCCTCGGCCGAGGGCCATTTCGTGCTCACCGGCGACGAATACCTTCGCCGCCGGCCGATGAAGCGGGTGACGGGGCCGCTGCGCAGCATCGGGGCGATGCTCGACGGCCGTGAAAACGGAGACCTTGCGCCGCTAAGTGTGCGCGGAGGCGCTCTCAAGGCGTTCGATTACAAAAGCCCCGTGGCCTCGGCGCAGGTCAAAAGCGCGATGATCCTTGCGGCACTGCATGCCGACGCTCCTTGTTATTTCGAAGAGCCCGAACTCAGCCGTGACCATACGGAGCGGATGCTTTCCGGGATGGGCGCATCGATCACAACGGACAACCTTCGTACCGAAGTCCGGCCGCTGGACGGTCTGCTGAGCCCGCTCGATATCCGGGTGCCGGCGGACCCTTCAAGCGCCTTTTTCTTTGCCGTGGCCGCGGCGATCGTGCCGGGCAGCAGCGCCGTGATCGAGGGCGTGACGCTCAACCCGACGCGCATCGAGGCCTTCAGAGCGCTCGAGCGCATGGGCGCGGACATCCGGTACGAGGTGACGGACGAGCGTTATGAGCCGATCGGGAACATCGAGGTGCGCTATCGTCCCCTCAAGGCGGTCACAGTGGACGAAAACATCGCCTGGCTGATCGACGAACTGCCGGCACTGGCCGTCGCGATGGCGACCGCGGAAGGCACGAGCGAAGTGCGGAATGCCGAGGAGCTGCGGGTCAAGGAGAGCGACCGGATCACAACGGTGATGACGAATCTGAAAAAATGCGGCATCGCGTGCGAAGAGTTCAAAGACGGATACCGTATTACCGGCGGTGCGATGACGGCAGCAGCCGTGGACAGTTTCGGCGACCACCGCATCGCCATGAGCTTTATCGTTGCCGGACTGCGCTGCGGAATGGAAGTGGAGGATGTCGCCTGTATTCAGACCTCATTCCCGAACTTCTTTGAACTGATTGAGGGAATTTCGGACATTAAACATGAAGATTGAACTGGCAGAGAATTACGGTTTTTGTTTCGGGGTCAAGCGCGCGATCAAGATCGCGGAGGAGAACCGCCGTTCGGCGACGTACGGCCCGCTGATCCACAACGCCAAGGAAATCGACCGGCTTAAGAAAGATTTCCAGGTCGCCCTGACGGAAAATCTGGATGATTTCAAAGCCGGCGATACGGCGGTGATCCGCACCCACGGTATCCCGAAACAGGAACTGGGTCTGCTGCATTCGCGCAACGTCAATGTCGTCGATGCGACCTGTCCCTATGTGACGAAACCGCAGCAGATCTGTGAGGAAATGAGCGAAGAGGGGTACGATATCGTCATCTTCGGAGACGAAGCGCATCCGGAAATCCGCGGCGTCAAAAGCTATGCGAAGGGCGGGGCGCATGTCGTGCTCAGCGTCGAAGAACTCGAAAAAATCCGTTTCAGAGAAAAAATCGCCGTCGTGGCGCAGACGACACGCAAAGTCGAAGAGTTTCTCAAAATCGTCAATTACCTGATCACTCACTACAAAGAAGTGCGGGTATTCAACACGATCTGCAACGCGACGTTCGAGAATCAGGACGCCGTACGCGCCCTGGCGCAAAAAGCCGATGTCATGGTGATCATCGGAGGCAAGAACTCGTCAAACACCAAACAGCTTCACAGCATCGCCAAAAGCCATTGTCCGGACAGCTACCATATCGAAGGACCCGACGATATTGATGATGCGTGGTTTGAAGGAAAACAGTTGTGCGGCATCAGTGCCGGAGCTTCCACCCCCGACTGGATCATAGAACAGGTCATAGAGCGGATCGAAAAAGCGTAGCGCTCAAAACGGCCGTTACCGAACTGCCTGCCGGACGAAAAATCCGGCAAAAAACTTTTACTAACATCATTTTTTCTGTTTTACAAAAGCTTTCTTTCGCTATAATCACGAGATTTTATTACGTAATAAGGGTACAGGTATGGCTTTCGATAACGAAGCATTTGAAGAGGAAAATTTTGCCGAGATGCTGGAGGCTTCTTTCAAGGAGCAGGAATCAAACCGCATCACAGAAGGTGAAATTGTAGCAATCCAGGAAGACGATAATCGCGCGCTCGTCGGAGTTGGAGAGAAACTGGAAGGCATCATCAGCCTTGACGAGATCAGAGACGAAGCGGGCAATCTGCTTTTCAACGTGGGTGACAAGATCACAGTTATGGTCACAGGGCACTACAACGAGCGTCCGAAGATCTCTTACAAAAAAGTGCTTGAGCAGCAAAAGACGATGGAATTCGTCGAAGCGCACAAAGAGGACTTTGAAGACGTCGTGATCGAAGGCGTCGTGACGAAAAAGAACCGCGGCGGTTATGTGATCGAAGCGGGCGGCGTCAGCTTCTTCATGCCGCGTTCACTGGCGGCGTTCAAAGAGAGCGACAATGTCATCGGCCGCAAGGTAAGAGCACAGGTGATCAAGCTCGATCCGGAAGAGAACTCCGTCGTCGTTTCCCGCCGCAAACTCTTCAACGAAGAGCGCAAGCGCAAAAAAGAGATCATCGACCAGCTGATGCAGGAAGACACGATCGTCGAGGGCGTTATCAAGAAGATTACGAGCTACGGCATGTTTGTAGACGTCGGCGGTGTCGACGGTCTGGTCCACTACAACGAGATCAGCTACAAAGGGCCGGTCAACCCGTCCAAACTGTACGACGAAGGTGAAAAAGTCCTCGTCAAAGCGATTGCATACGACAAAGACAAGCGCCATCTTTCTCTCTCCATCAAAGCGGTTCAGCCCGATCCGTGGAAAGAGATCGAAGACGAGCTCGAAGCGGGCGATACCATTACGGTTACCGTCAGCAACATCGAACCGTACGGTGCGTTCGTAGACCTCGGCAACGATATCGAAGGATTCCTCCATATCTCCGAGATCACCTGGGACAAAAACATCAAAAATCCGAAAGACTATCTGACGGTCGATGAAGAAATTGACGTGGAAGTGATCGATGTCGATCCGGAGAAACACAAGCTGCGCGTTTCCCTCAAGCGCCTGCTGCCGAAACCGTTCGACGAGTTCGTCAAGAAACACAAAGAAGGTGACGTCGTAAACGGTGTCGTTACCTCTCTGACCGATTTCGGTGCCTTCGTCAAGATCGACGGCGTCGAAGGGCTGCTGCACAACCAGGATACGACATGGGAGAAAGGCGTGAAAGCCAAAGATCTCTTCAAATCCGGTGACGAAGTCGAAGTCAAAATCGCCAAGATCAACCGCGAAGATCAGAAGATCTCCCTCAACCGCAAAGTGCTTGAAGAAAGCCCGGTTGAGAAATTCGGTGCCGCACACCGCGTGAACGATATCGTCAAGGGTACCGTCCGTGACGTCAAGGATTTCGGTGTATTCGTTTCGCTTGAAGACGGTGTCGACGCGCTGATCCGCAACGAAGACCTCGAGCCGCTGAAAGCGGAAGAGCTGGAAAAAGGACAGGAGATCGAAGCGGCCATCGCGGCGATCGACGTCAAACGCGACCGCATCCGCCTGTCGGTCCGTAAACTCGACAGACTGCACGATCAAAAGATCCTCGACAAGCTCAATGAAGAGGATTCGTCGAACAGCCTCGGCGACCTGATCAAAGACCAACTCAACAAATAATACTCGTTCCGCCCCGGCGGGATGAGCTTCCCAAATTTATCACTAAATGTCTGCATTGCAGGGATTTCCTGATAACATTTACAACTTTTACTCTAGGATGAACGAATTATGGAAAAATACAAAGTAGTCGTATGTGACCATATCCACGAAGCCGGTCTCGAAATGCTCCAGAACGATCCGCAGATTGATTATGTGTTTGCGGCGGACATTGACAAAACGGCGCTGCTCGACGTGATTGCGGATGCCGATGTAGCAATTACACGTTCCTCAACCGACGTTGATGACAAGTTCATCGGCGCAGCAAAGCAGATGAAAGCGATCGTACGCGCCGGCGTCGGTGTGGACAATGTCGATATCGACGGCTGTTCCAAAGAGGGCATTATCGTTATGAACGTGCCGACGGCCAATACCATCGCGGCGGTGGAACTGACGATGGCGCATATGCTCTCGTGCATGCGCATGTTCCCGTATTCACACGATCACCTGAAAAACCAGCGCATCTGGAAACGGGAGAAGTGGTACGGCCATGAGCTCAAAGGCAAAAAGCTCGGTATTATCGGTTTTGGCAACATCGGCAGCCGCGTCGGGATCCGTGCCAAGGCATTCGAAATGGATGTGATTGCCTACGACCCGTATATCCAGGCGTCCAAAGCGACGGATCTCGGGGTGAAATACACTGAGAACTTCGACGACATCCTGGCGTGTGACGTCATCACGATCCACACACCGAAAAACCAGGAAACGATCGATATCATCGGCAGCGAAGAGATCGAGAAGATGAAAGAAGGGATCGTGCTCGTCAACTGCGCACGCGGCGGTCTCTACAACGAAGAGGCGCTCTATGATGGCCTCAAGTCCGGAAAGATCCGCTTCGCCGGCATCGATGTTTTCAAAAAAGAGCCGGCAACGGACAACCCGCTGCTGGATCTTGACAACATCGTCGTTTCTCCGCACCTCGGTGCAAATACCTTCGAGTCCCAGTACAACATCGGTACGCAGGCGGCGCAGCAGGCGATCGAAGCGGCCAAGGGGATTGCGTACCGCAATGCGTTCAACCTGCCGATCGACGAGACGAAAATCCCGGCGTTCGTCAAACCGTTCCTCGAACTGGGCCAGAAGATCGGTTTCATGGCGGGCGAACTCAACCGTGCGCCGGTCGTTTCCATCAAAATCACGGCGCAGGGCGACATCGCGGAATACCTTGATTCGCTCAGCACGTTTGTCACCGTCGGTGCCCTTGCGGACAAAACGGACGAGACGATCAACTACGTTAATGCCGCATTTGTCGCGGAGCAGAAGGGCATCAAGGTTGAAACCTCCGACGAGCCTTCCAGCAGCGCGTACAAGAACCTGATCTCCGTCAAGCTGACGACGGACAAACGCGTCGTCGACATCGATGCAACGATCTTCGAAGAGGGCGTGCAGCGCATCGTCGAAGTGAACGGGTTCGACCTGGACGTCGAACCGAAAGGGAACTTCATCCTGTTCAAAAATACGGACGTTCCGGGCGTCATCGGAAAAGTCGGAACGATCCTTTCAAACCACAGCGTCAACATCGCCGATTTCCGCCTGGGCCGCAACGACAGCAGCGAGGCGCTCGCGGTGATCATTACGGATACCCCGGTCAAAGACGCAGCGCTTTCTGAGCTCTCTGCGCTCGAAGAGTGCATCAGCGTCGACGCCGTCCGCCTCTAAATCGAGCATCGGGATCCTCCGATGTTCACCGCTTTTCCCGAAGAAACCCTCTCTTTTCTAGCTGAACTCGAAGCCAACAACACCAAAGAGTGGTTTGCTGCCAATAAAGAACGCTATCACGATCTTGTGCTTGAACCCAGCCGTGCCTTTGTCACCGAAATGGGCGAACACCTGATGGCACTCGTGCCGACCATCAATGCCGTTGCGAAAGTGAACGGCTCACTCTTCCGTATCTATCGTGACCAGCGCTTCCATTTCGACGAGCCGCCGCTCAAGACCCGGATCGGGATTATTTTCTGGCAGGGCAGCGGGAAGCGGATGCAGAGCAGCTCTTTCTACCTTCATTTCGATTCCACGCATATGATGGTCGCCGCGGGCATCCGACGATTCAAGCCGCCCCTTCTGGCCTCCTACCGTGAATACATCAAAGCCGAACCGCACCGCCGGGAACTCGATGCTCTGATCGACACGTTGATGTCAAAGGGCTACCGGCTGCCGGAGAAACGCTACAAACGACTTCCCGCCGGATTCGATCCCGCGATGCCCTTGTCGGAATATGCGCGCTATGACGCCATGTACGCCTATACGGAGACCGATGCTTCTCTGATTACGAAAAGGAGGCTGATGGATACGCTTTACGATCACTATGAGGCGATGCTGCCGTTGCATGAATGGGTCTATGAAATGACGCTGTATGCAGAGACGCTCCAGTAGCACAAAAGCGTTTAAAGGTGGGGAGAGCGCCCGAAGGCACCCGATGTAAAAGCGTTTTACTGCGCGAGAATAATTGAACTGGCTTTGATCAGGGCGTAGACCGTATCGCCTTTTGCAATCTCAAGATCTTTTGCCGCTTCTTCTGTAATGATCGCAGTCAGGGTCGTCTCGCCCATGGAGAGTTTCAGCTCGCAGTTGACCATCCCGTTGATGATGTCGCTAACGGTCGTTTCAAGGATATTGCGTGTACTGATCTTGCCCGGTTTCTCTTTTGCGACCATGACAAATGAGGCTTTGATGATCGCATAAACTTCCTGACCTGCCGCAAGTTCCATGTCACTGACTGCGTCGTTTGTGATGATGGCTTTGATCGTATTCCCCGATACATTGAGTACGATTTCACTGTTTACCTGTCCGGCTTTGATGGTTTCGATTGTGCCTTTGCACTGATTTCTTGCACTTGTTTTCATAAAAACTCCTTAAATCAATATAGATTCGAAGTTTACCATTATTCTTCTAAAATAATAATATATAACAATAACAAGTATTGTAAAAAATAATAAGACACATATAGAATTATCAAAAAAATGAGATAAAATTAGAGCTTCTTTCCGGAAATCAGAGCGGGGTAACTTTTTCGGTTCTTTAATCGGTACTCTTTGGGACAGATCCCTTCGTGGTTTTTGAAAAATCGCCCCAGCTGCGAAGGGCTTTCGAAGTTCAGGATATGGGCGATCTGTTTGATGGGCATGTTTCCAAAGCAGAGCAGGTATTGAATCTCTTTGATAATACGCAGATGGATGTAGGAGAGTGCCGAATGATCCAGCGTGGCTTTGACGGTCTCGCTCAGATGCTTCGGAGTGATCTCCATCATCTCGGCATACGCTTTGACGCTTTTTTTCTGCCAGAAATGCTCTTCGATGAGGACCAGGAACTCCGCGCTGAGCTGTTCGGCCCTGGTCAGGTTCTGCGGGAGCCCCGCATGCTGTTTTTCACGCTTGAGGATGAAAAGCAGCTGGGTGATCAGTATTTTTGCCATGCTTTTGAAATCGTCTTGTTTCTGGCGCAGTTCGTGACTGAGCTGTTCATAGATGGCGACGACCTGCGCGTAACTCGCCGTGTCGAGAACGACATCGCTTTGATGTGCTTTATGAAAGGCGAACAGGGGCTCCAGCGTTTCAGAAGCCAGGTTGTCCTTTTCGATGAAAGATTTATCGAAAAGCAGGACATAGGTTTTCGACTCGTCGGAAATATCCCTGAATGCATAGATCGACCCCGGGCACACAAGCTGCAGCGCCTGCGGCTTTATGCTGTAGTCAAAATGGTTGACGCTGCGGACGGTTTCCCCCTTCAGGCGCAAAAAAAGTGCATAATAATCGAACCGCAGGGGAATGCCGTGACTGGGGGCCTTGTCGTCGAGCAGGAGTACGACATCTTTCGCTTCGAAATCGTCGGCGAAAAAGTCCATCCCGAACGGGGGATCCGATTTGAAAAGGTATTTGTACGTATTGATCGTCTGCTCGATCGTATAGAGCGGAAGCGTTGCTTCCATGGAGATCCCTTTTGCGCTTTTGCCTATTATAGTGCCGCTTTCAAGACAGAAAAATCAAAAATTCCGACAAATTGTACAGTTAAGCGAACATTGGCTCTTTATTTCCGAGAAGCTTCGATGCTACCATGTACCTTTGATAATGATCATATAGAAAGGAGAACGTCATGTTCACTCTGAATCGAAAAAGCAAAGCGGCCGTTCTGGTCTCGCTTGTAATGGGAATGTGCTCTGCCGTACAGGCGGGGGAACCGGCTTTGGCATACAGCCATGACGATGAGCGTTTGGAGTGGGGCGCATGCCCCGCGTTTCTCGGAGAGGGATGGATGATACTTGTCTCGGGTAAGATGACCGTAACGTATGATAATCAGAAATCGGAAATGATTGAAACCGGCATGTACGCTTTCGGACCGTCAAAACATCCGCATAAGGCATACTGCGAGGCAGGCGATCCGTGTGTACTGTTCATCGCGTTTGAAGATCCTATTGATGCGTTCGAGGTGATGAAACCCGTCAAATGACGGGTGCATGGAGTGATGTACGAAAAAGTCTAAAGGTCTTTTTTGCCGCGCCGGCGCCAGAGACGGAAAATCTCGTCTTCTCCCAGGGGGTGTTTGTGTTTGACGCGCAGGCTTTCCGCCCACTCCCTGGCAAAATCTTCTTTCAGGTACCCGTTGATCGCAGCGGTGATCAGCATGGCCACCAGGCTGCCGATGCTTGCGAGCATCATGTCTTTGTGGGCATCCCATAGATCGCCCTGGGTGCCGAGGTAGGCCATACCGAGGCTTCCGCCGAAGGCCTCGGCCGCACCCCATTCGATCAGCTCATAGACCATCGAAGTCGCCATCGTGACGATGAGCGGAAGAAGGTAACCCCAGAATCCGCGGGCATCGGCAATGCGGAGGAACATTTCGCGCAGCGGGTATGCCAGCAGCAGACCGTATGAGAAATGCACGACCCGGTCGAAATTGTTCCGTTGCCAGCCGACCATTTCATTGAAGGAAATGCCGAAGAGGGTCTGCGTCCACTGGTCGTAGGGGACCTCCGCATACGTATAGTGCGCTCCCACTTCATGCAGGCATAGAAAAAGGAATATCAGCGTCATGGAGACGCGTGAAAGGGGGAAGGCTCTGAAGGTCGCGGCAAAAAAGAGGACGAACACTACGACCAGAACATTTTCCAGAAGCCAGTCGTGCCGATCGAACGGCGCAACGGCCAGCGCAATAAATTCGATCGAAAAGATCGCCGTAAGGATCAGGAGGTAGCGGTTATGCGATGGGATGGTCATTGTCTGCTCTTGTACCCCTGCTATTCAGGGGTCAGCTTTTTTTGTCGACGTCGGGTTTTGCCGGTTTCGGTGCAGAGGCGCTTTTTCTGTGGCTCTCACCTTCGAAAACGCCTTTGGCTTCTATGACCATTTCGGTCGAGGTGACGACGCCGCTGACATAGCCGTTTTCCTTGATCTCAAGGCGGTCGACTTCGACGTTGCCTTCGACGCGTCCCTGAACGACCAGGTGTGCGGCGTCAATGTCGCCTTTGACCGTGCCGTTTTTGCCGACGGTGATGACGCCTTTCGAGTGAATCGTTCCCTCCATGCGGCCGTCAAAATAGACGTCGCACTCCAGCGCTATTTCCCCTTTGAGTTCAGCGCCAGCTGTGATGATGGTGGTGTTGCTGTTGGCGACGGCCGTTTTTGCAGGTTTTGATCCCGCGTTATCGTTGCTACCAAAGATTGCCATGGTACTTCCATGGTACTTTTTTCTCCTTTTCGAATATGGTGACGTAGTGTTCAATATCCCACTTGATGAACCAGTAGGGATTGAGAACCCGCTGGATATAGCGCACCTCGTAATGCAGGTGCGGGCCGTTGCTTCTTCCGCTGTTGCCCGTATAGCCGAGGAGATCGCCTTTTTTGACGTACTGTCCCGGTTTGACGATGATCTTTTTCAGGTGGCCGTAATAGGTCTTGAACCCGTAGTTGTGGTCCAGGATGATCAGGCGCCCGTAACCGCTTTTTTTATGGTTTCCGGCGTACTCGATGACGCCGTCCGCCGTCGCGTACAATTTGGTATTCATCGGGGCGCGCAGATCGGTGCCGCGGTGGAACTCCTTGCGCTTGAGAATCGGGTGGGTCCGGTAGCCGAACTTGCTGGTAATCCCTCGGTATTCGACCGGGGAACCGCTTGGGATATGCTGCAGCAGCGCCGCGCGCTGCGCGGAGGTGAGTTTGGCGATCTCGACGCGTTCAAGCAGGCTGCTGCCGGTTTCGGAGTCCGACGAGAGTCCGATGAGGGTCTCGATGTCTTCGAGGTGATCAGAAACGGTCGAGAGTTCCGACTGCTTGGCGGCAAGTTCCTGTTCTGCGGACTGGATCGACCGCTGCAGCTCACCGTTGCGGGATTCCAGTTCGGTT
>JARROU010000040.1:0-13641 GCA_037383585.1 Campylobacterales bacterium
ACTCGCCGTCGCTGACGACCGGCTCTATACGGCCTATGCCACGCTGCTGCTTCAGATCAGCCCCGATACATTTGAAACGGCGTTAAAGGAATAACCATGTCGCATTACAGACCATTCGTGATCGCCGGAGTTCTGCTCCTCCTTGCAGCGGCCGCCATCGTCAACGCGCTCTACCAACGGGAACTGCCTGACAATCTGATCGCCCAAGCCGGCCGGATCGACGGGGACCTCATCGTCCTCAACGCCAAGTATCCGGGCCGGTTGACCATGCTCAATGCCGACGAGGGGGATCGCGTCGAAGCCAATGCAACCGTGGCGCAGCTCGACGACCGGGAAACCCTGGCAAAGATCCGCGCCGCCGACGCGAAAATCCGGGCCCTTGAAAGCCGTCTCGAAGCGGACAAGCTCGCCTACAAGATCGCCAAAGCGGCCCTGCCCAGCCGCTACCGAAGCGCCTATGAGAACATCGAAGTCGCCGAAGCGGCCCTGAACGCCGCCGAGGAGCAGATCCGGCGCCAAAAGCTCGTCGTCGAACAGGAGCGCAAAGACTACGAGCGGGCCGAAAGCCTGCTGAGCCAACACCTGATCAAGGCGCACGACGTCGAACTGCGCCGCCTCGCTTACGAGAGCGAAACGCAGGGACTCAAAACCCTGCAGCAGCAAAAGCGCCAGGCCCGACAGCGCGTGCGCATCGCCAAAGAGCAGACCGAAGCCGCCAAAGCCGACGTGACAAAAATCGAAATGGCGGCGGCGCAGGTGACGGCGGACCGCGCACAGATCGAGGCCGCCGCTGCCGCCCGCGACGAACTCCGCCTCGTCGAAGAGACCTTCACCATCAAGGCGCTTCGTGCGGGCGTCATCATCGACCGGATCGCCCAGCCCGGCGAGATGGTGGCCGCAGGCGGCGGAGTCGTCAGCATGATTGATCCCGATTCGCTCTATCTGAAACTCTACATCGATACACTGCAAAACGGCAAAGTTTCCGTCGGAGACAGTGCGCTTATCTACTTGGATGGCGCACCCGACCATCCCATAAAAGCCCGGGTCGTGCGCATCAGTGCCCAGGCGGAATTCACCCCCAGAGAGGTCAATGTCAAAAACGTCCGGATCCAGCGGATGTACGCCGTCCGTCTCAAACCGCTCGAACCCATGCCGCAGATCAAGCTGGGACTGCCCGCGATCGGCGTCATCTCCATCGACGGCAACGGCCTTCCGCCCGATGCGGACCTGATCGAAAACCTCTAAGGTCGATGCACATGAGCCGCCTGCGCGTCGAAGCCGTCAGCGTCCGCTACAAAAAGCGCACTGCGCTCCATCCCGTCTCGTTCGAAGCGGCGGGCGGCGAAATCATCGGCCTGATCGGTGCGGACGGGGCCGGGAAAAGCTCGCTGATGCACGCCATCTCCGGCGTCATTCGCTTTGACGGTGCCATCACCTACGGCGATCACCCCTACCGCTCCCCCTCCGAGGCGGAGCCGATCAAAACGGAGCTGGGCTTTATGCCCCAGGGGCTCGGTCTCATCCTCTACGAAACCCTTACCGTCGGGGAGCACCTCGATTTTTTCGCCGATATCCGAAATATTCGGAAAGACGACGCCTTCCGCACCTATAAAACACAGCTGCTGCATATGGCCGGGCTTTCCGAATTCACCGGACGCATGGCGGGGAACCTCAGCGGGGGCATGATGCAGAAGCTCGCACTGATCTGTACCCTCATCCACCGACCGAAACTGCTGCTGCTCGACGAACCGACGACCGGCGTCGACCCGCTGAGCCGGATGGAACTGTGGGAGATTCTGAAGCAGGTCGCTTCCGAAGGGACGCTTTGTATCGTCAGCACGGCCTACATGGCCGAAGCGGAAAAAATGGACCGCATCCTGCTCTTTGACGAAGGTGACCTCATCGCCTCGGGCACGGCTTCGGAACTGTTGCAAAACGTCGAGCCCTACGTGTATGCCCCCTCGGAGAGCCCGATTGAAAACGCCATCACACTCAAAGAAGCGACCTACTCCCTCGAATCCCTGGCCCTTGCGCACCGGAAACCGACACTCGACGCCCTCTTTTTCCGCTGGGGCGCAGCAGCGGACACGACCTCCCCGAGGTGATCATGCGCAGTGACGGACTGACCAAACGCTTCAACGGCTTCACGGCAAACGATGCCGTCGACATGACCCTTCGGCGCGGCGAGATCCTCGGACTGCTCGGCGCCAACGGGGCCGGAAAGACCACCTTCATCAAGATGCTCCTGGGGCTGCTACCGATCGACGAGGGGGAACTTTCTTTGCTGGGGGAACAGATCCACAGCGCCCGGGACCGCCGGAAGCTCAAATCACGGCTCGGTTACGTCAGCCAGCACTTTGCCCTCTACGACGAACTCAGCGTCCGGGAAAACCTCTTCTATTTCGCAAGGATGCACCGTATCGCCACGGCCGAGGCCGCCCGGCGCATCGAACGTTTCGCGCAAACCCTGGGATTCAAGCCCTATCTCGACAGCATGCCCCCCGAGCTTCCCATCGGCATCAAACAGCGCTTCTCCGTCGCAGCAGCCCTGCTGCACGAACCGCCGGTGCTCTTCCTGGACGAACCGACCAGCGGCGTCGATGCCGTGGCGCGTGCCGTTTTCTGGGAGATGCTCCACCAGCTCAAAACGCAGTGGGGCATCTCCATCCTGATCACGACGCACTACATGGGCGAAGCGGAATACTGCGACCGCGTCGTCCTGCTCAAGGAGGGGAAGAAAGTCGCGGATGATACGATCGGCAACCTCTACCGGGCCCATCCGGATGCGACAAACTTCGAAGAGATCTTTCTTGCCTACTACCGGGAGGCTTCCGTATGAAGCCGAGTGTCATCCGCGCCTACGTGAAAAAAGAGTTTCTCGACATCCTGCGCTCGCGTATCATCCTGCTCGTCTACATCATGCCCTCGCTGATCACCCTGCTGTTCGGCTACGGCATCCGGATGGAAGTGACCCATGCGCGGACCGTCCTCCTCGACCATGACGGCAGCAAACTTTCGCGGACGCTGCGCAGCAGCTTCACCCACTCGAAATACTTTGACCTCCTCCCCGCCCCGAAAAGCGAATCCGAAGCCCTGGCCTCTTTGCGCCGCGGCGAAACGGACATCGTGGTCATCCTGCCCGAATCGATGGAGCGTACCCTGCTAAAGGGCCGGCCCGTCACGCTTGGCCTCTACCTCGACGGGGCCTTTCCCAGCCGCGCCTCCACGATGGAAAGCTACGTCGAGCGGGTGCTGCTGCAAAACGCCGCAACCGTCGGAGCGGTCGCACCGCAGATCACCCTGAACGCCCGCTACCAGTTCAACCGGGCGATGCGCGATGAAGAGATGATCCTGCCGGGCATCATCGCCCTGGCGCTGCTCATCGCCCCCGCCATCCTCTCGGCGCTGCTCATCGCGAAGGAGAAAGAGACCGGTACCATCTTCAATTTCTACGCCTCCCCGCTGCGCAAATCGGAGTTCATCATCGCCAAGCTCACGCCGGTCTTCTTGCTGCACAGCGTCAACGTCGTCGTGCTCTTTTTGTGGGCGGTCTACCTCTTCGACGTCCCGTTCCGCGGCAGCTTCGTGCTGTACCTGCTGACGGGGATGCTCTATATCTTTATCAGCATCTCGATCGGGCTGCTCGTCTCAATCGTCGCTTCGACGCAAATCGTCGCCATCGTTGCGACGATGGTCGTCACCATCATCCCGGCTTTCCTCTATTCTGGAATGCTGATGCCGATCTCCTCCATGACGGGCATCTCCTATGTGGAAGCGCACGTCTATCCGACGATGTACTACACCCATCTTCTGTATGACTATTTCCTCGTCGGTGACGGCCTCGGCGCCCCGAAAAACCGGCTCTATCTGCTCATTCTGGCCGGCTACGCCTCGGTACTCTTTACGGTCGGGGCGCTGCTGCTGAAAAAGAGGCTTGCATGAGCGCCTTCATTGCCGTCCTCTCCAAGGAGCTCTTCGTCTTCCTCCGTTCCTGGGGTCTGGTCTTCGTTGTCCTGTTCTTCTTTCTCGTCGAGGTCTTTGCCGCAGGCAACGGAATCACCCTCGATGCGCGCCATATCCGCGTCGGCATCGTCGACGATACCCCCGGGGTCGTCAGCACCAAGCTCACCGGCCACCTGCACGCGCCCCAGTTCCAGCCGCCGCGGCGGTACGCGTCGCAGGCGGAACTGATGCAGGCGATTCGGAACAAGGAGGTAATCGTCGGCCTTCTGTTCGATCGCGACTTCGAGCGCAACGTCGTGTCGGGAAAACCCGCGCAGATCAATATCCTGCTTGACGCCACCGCCACGACCCAGAGCTTTATGGCACTGAGCTACCTGCAGAACATCGTATTGCAGTTCGAGGGCGTACGGCTTCCGATCGGGATAGCGGTTCACAAACTCTACAACCCCAACGGTGAGAACCGCTGGTTCATGTCCGTCACGGAAATGCTCGCGGTCGCGACAATGCTCTCGATCATCCTGACCGCCGTGATCTTCGTCAAAGAAAAAGAGCACGGCACGTGGGACATCATGCTGTTGATGCCCGTCGACCCGAAGGTGATGATCCTCGCCAAGACGCTGTCGCAGGTCATCATCGTCACCGCCGGCATCATGCTGAGCACCGCTTTCGTGCTGTTTGGCAGTTTCGACGTACCGATGAACGGCTCCTTTGCCGCCTTTTTCCTGCTCGCCCTGCTTTACGCCTTTACCAACGCGGGCATCGGGCTCTTTATCGCATCGGTCAGCAAGAACACCGTCGAGATCGCGCAGAAGTCGGTCGTGATCGTCATGCCGATGATCTTTCTGAGCGGGTCGTGGACCCCGATCTTCGCGATGCATCCCTTCTTCCAGTACCTCTCCGTTCTCTCGCCGCTGCGCTACTTCATCGAAGGAACGATCAACCTCTTTTTCCGCGGCACCCCGGCTCTGGAACTCTGGCCGCAGTTCCTGGGACTCTCATTGCTCGCCGTCTTGCTGTACGGCTTCGGCATCCGCAGGATCGGAAAACTCTTCTGACCTGCGCCCGGACTTCGGCGTATTAACATGTGCAGCGGCTATGAAGAACATCGATTTTTTTCCCGTCGATGCGGTCCGCATCGTTTTAGAGCAAACCTGATACGCCTGCCCGACAACGGCATCACCGACCCGGCAACCCTGAACCGACCTTTCTACTTCCCCGAACAGAGAAGCGCTTCCCCTTCACCCGCAACCACCCGCATACAATCAAAAATTCCAGCAGCGCTACTGCAAGCCCGGTCGCATGGCTCAGCGGCACGAGCACAAACGCCTCGTTACCGAAGCGGGTCAACAGCCCAACGCCGCTGAAAAGCTCCAGCATCGCTTTCATCACGAGCCCCAACGCAAAGATCCGCGCGGCGTTGCGCCACGGACCTTGCCCCGTAGCCTCCCACAGCGCCAGGTAAAAAAGCGCCGCGTGCACAATGCCCGAAAGCCCGCCGTAATAGCGCATGTTCGGCTGCCACATAAGCAATGCGGCTCCGATGCAGAATGCCGAAATAACCAGCAACAGAGCAAATGCCGGGTAGCCCCGTCTTTCGATCGCCCATCCCGCCACGGAAAAAGCCGCCGTATTAGCCAGAAGGTGCCATGGAGAAAAATGAACCAGATGACCGGTGAACAGTCGCCAGTATGCGCCCTCGAAAATGGCGACGCGATCGTACCGTAGCGCTCCGTCTGTCGCGCCAACGGCATAAATCAGCAGGCAGGCCGACACCGTCAGCAGCGTCACAAAAATGAGCATCAGCACAAGTGAATCCACACTGCCGCCGCCCGTGTAGCCCTCTTTATGTACGACCTTGTATGATTCCGGGGATTGCTTGACCTTCTCTTTGAATTTGGCCAGCTCTTCGTCAAGATTCTTTGCCAAGTCCCTGCTGGCAATTTGAAATCCTTCCACCCGGTCCTTGCGCAACTGTTCGTTAATGTTCACCAACGTCGACCGTCCCTTGATATGACTCACCCCCGGCGCCCGGAAAAGCAGTTTTCGGCTGGCAATATCATACACCGCCGCATCGACCATCGTATGGGTGTCATTTTTCTCGCCCGGGATGATATACGCCCCGACGATCGTCCAGTAACTCAATGAGGCAACCCCTTCGCCGGTGAACTGGTACTGGTCATAAGAGACCAGAGCGATCACGTCGACACCGAACATGGTACGGATCTGGTCCAGGTTAGCGAAACTGCCTTCGGGCCGGAGATACGCCGACGGGATGATCTCGATCTTTTTCACAAAGTCATACGCTCTGAAATGCGACGCGACCTCTTCCAGCACTGCCTGTTTTTCATCTTCGGTCGGCTGACGGCCTTTCCAGTCACTCGCCGGGACAAATGCGATCCCGACGTTCAGCGGTAGAGCGAGCGTCGGGACCTGCGGCTTCACTGCTACCTGCTTCTTCGGATACAGGTACTTGACGACGCTGCTGCTGTGATGGCGCTCTTGAGTCATGAAGGTACACCCATCCAGCAGGACGAGGATGAAAAGAGACAGGAGGAATCCGGTCATTTGTTGCAGAAGTTTACGTTCCATGAGAACACTCCATGGCGTGAATTGGCAGACATGAAGCGCCCACCTGTTTTGATTGTAGCACCCCACGATTAAACATTAGCTGCGTCCCCGGCGGCCGGTACCAATCGCCGCATGCACGTTTCCAGCCGTATTGACATGCACGGCGGCTTTGACTAGTATTGCGTCTATGCCAAACGACACGAAGCCCCTTTTCGACCTTCCCTGCGTCATCTTCGCCGGCGGGAAAAGCTCCCGGATGGGACGCAACAAAGCCCTGCTGCCCTTCGGCGGTGCCTCAACCCTGGTTGAATATCAATACGCCCGCCTCTCGCCCCTTTTTGCGAAAACGTACGTCTCCGCCAAGACGGCGGAACCGTTTCCCGATACCCTTCCTCTGATCCCGGACGATCCTGCGATAGAAGATTTCGCGCCGACGGCCGGGTTCGTCTCGGCTTTCCGGGCCCTGAGCGGCGAACGCATCTTTGCCCTCAGCGTCGATACGCCGTTCGTCGATGCCGGCATCATCGCCGCCCTGATCGCCGCGGACCGCGAAGACCTCGATGCCGTCATCGCACGCACCGGAACGGGACAGCATCCCCTGTGCGGCCTCTATCACCGCAGCCTGCTGCCGCGCTTCGAAGCGATGGCGGCCACCGGCGACCACAAGCTGGGGAAGCTGCTCCAAAACAGCAACGTCGTCTATGTCGATTTTGAAAACGAGGAACACTTTGCCAACCTCAATCATCCGCACGAGTATGCTGCGGCACTGAAAAAAATGCAAAAAGAAAAATATTGAGAAAGCCGCCCGAAGGCGGAGGAGAGAGGAGAAACGTTCTGATGATACGTCGTTCCGGGTCTTACCTATAGTAGGCGGCTATAGTGCCCTGTCACGTCGGCAGGCATCATCTGCTTTGAAATCTTCGGGCAAAGAGGAGACAACCTCCTTTTGCACTTACAAATGATAGAACATTTATTTCACATTGAATACGGAATAATGTTTAATTTTTAGGCATACGGATGCTCAAACACTACTTCCCTCTCCCAAGTTGCTTCTAATGGGCTTTGATATAAGATAACGTTAAAAACGAGTTAAAACGATGAAGCTAACCCACCTGGACGAGAAAGACCGTCCGAAGATGGTCGACGTCTCCGACAAAGCGCAAACGCACCGCGTCGCCGTCGCAAGCGGCCGTATCCGCATGAGCGAGGAAGCGTACCGCGCCATTGTCGAAGAGAAAACGAAGAAAGGTCCGGTTTTGCAGACCGCCGTGATCGCCGCGATCATGGGCACCAAAAAAACCTCCGACCTCATCCCCATGTGCCATCCGCTCAACCTCAGCGGCATCAACTGCGATGTCGAGGAACTGCCGGAGCTGCCCGGCTTCAAACTGTCCGTCACCGCCAAACTGAGCGGACAGACCGGGGTGGAGATGGAAGCGCTGACCGGCGTGAGCGTCGGCCTGCTGACCATCTACGATATGGTCAAGGCCATTGACAAGGGGATGGTGATCTCCGACGTCCAACTGGAATCCAAACAAGGAGGTAAAAGTGGTGAATATCAACGAGCTTGATGAGAAGCTGGAACTGGAATACCCCTGCAACTGGTGCTACAAGGTTGTGGGCGAAGAGCGCGAAAAGCTTGAAAACGCGATCCGCGAGGTCATCCTGGAACGCGAGCACAGCCTGACCCACTCCAATACGAGCCGCAGCGGCAAATACATCAGTCTCAATCTCGAACTGCTGGTCCATAATGAAGAGGACCGACAATTTATCTACGAAGCGCTCAAAGCGCATCAACACATCAGAATGGTGCTATAGGAGGCTTTCTATGCTCGACCTGGAACAACTGCAGCGCAACATCCGCAATCATTACAAACACCAAGAGGCGTTGGAGCTCGATGCCCGGATCGAAGATCTCATCGGCTACCTTAAAAGCGAATACAAACTGGACAAGAGCAACCTGACCCTCCCCGAGCTCCGCCTGATCGTCAATACGATCCTGGCCGAGCAGACGGCTTCCTTGCAAGAAGAACTTGAAACGCTGCTCGTACAAAAGGAAAGAATCGACCGTCAGATCGAGCACAAAAGCGAACGGCTCCAGGAAGAGAAGCACCATATCTTCAATACCCTTGAAACCCTGATGGAGAACGCCGAGACCGAGACCCAGGCCAAGCTGCACCAGGTCAAGCTCCAGTCGATCGACCTTTTCGACATGCTCGAGGAAGTCGTCGAAACGGCGATCATCACCACCCTGGAAAAAAACCACGACATCGAAGAGACCATCGAGGAGATCTGCAAGGAGATCACCTATGAGACGCTCGGAGAAGGCCCGCTCGAAACCGGGCGTATCCGTCTTGTCATCGGGAGTATTCTGCACAGCGCCGTCGACGTGAGCGAAGCGACCCCGAACCGGGCGGAAACGATCCTGCTCGGCACTCTCAAGGGGGTGCGCAGCGGACTGATCAAAGCCATCCGGCGCCTGAAAAAACAGCTGCTCTACATGCCCGAAGAGCTCAAACTGACGGCCTCGATGCAGACGGAACTGCTGCGCACCGACGTGCTTTTCACCCGGGTCCTTCAGGACGAAGCAATGCAGTGCAGCCCGGAAAGCCGGGCCCTGCTGGAAAAACTTTCCAAAGAGATCCGATACGATCTCGAAGAACTGGTCGAAGTCTCTAGAGAAACGGTTGATCTGATGAAGGGCCAGCTCAGCCAGGCCATTTCCCGTTCGCAGGTCCTCAACTCCAAGACGGCTTCGGAAGCAAAACGTGTGGGCATTTCCGCCTGGCGCTCCGCCAAGACGGCCCTGGAAGGGGCGCTGCAAAATGCCAAGGGCAAAATCGACAAAAAGTAATTCCCTCTTAAACCATTCTAAACTGCACGCCATACGTTAAAAAAACAGCGTGCGGCTGCCTATTAATATAATTTGAACGAATATAGATTTCCCTGACCAAAGCTAACAAAAAGTTTCATACATACCTAGCCTCGGGGAATGCATCCCAATCATACCAATGGAAACAAACTAATACTTTCAAAAATTTAGAAAACGATAAGAATAATAATTTATAATGAGTCACATGAAAAAGATATTGATAATTGTATTACTGGTTGTGATAGGGATTCAATTCGTTCCGATGAATGTTCCCGCCGAGGTGCCGACGAAGGCTGATGATGAACTAGAAGCGCCTGAAGAGGTTCAAGCTATTCTAAAACGTTCTTGTTTTGATTGTCACTCAAACCATACCGATTTCCCATGGTATAGCTCGATTGCTCCTGTTTCATGGTTTACCAAGATGCATGTCAAAGAGGGTCGTGAGCATATGAACTTCTCTACATGGGCAAGTTACGATGATGAGAAAAAGGCCAAGTATCTTGACAAGATTCCAAAAGCGATCAAAAGCAAAATGCCCCTTCCAAGTTATCTGATCATGCACAAAGAGGCTCAACTTAGTGATGATGATAAAAAAGTACTCACAGAGTGGGCCAGTGACGCAGCGTTTGATTTAGAATAATCAAAACGATTGCAACATCTTCTCGCTTCCATCGTCTTTGATGGGAGCGCATCGTTACCCCTCCATCCACTTTGCTAGTTCATTTCCCGTTGTCACAGCCGTTATCGGCCTGCTTCTCCTGATCACTGAAAAAGCGTTCCTTTCCAAAGTCTACCTGATGGAAGAGTCGCTCAAAGGCGCTTCAGTGGAAAACAGTGATAAAGAGTAATTTAGTGTTCGCGTGCTAAAATCCTGCAAAAGGATATTAGATGCGGACGTTGCTGCTGCTGGTAGACGATGAATATGCCGAAACACTGAAAAATGAGCTGCCCGGAGATAAAGCGTGGATTCTGAATCCGCGCTACGACGCCTTCCGGTGTCAGGTCCGCCAGGCTTTTGAAACCTATCGCGAAGCCCCTTCTTCCGCCACAACATACAGCGATACCATACCGCAGCTTGCTCAGTGGCTGGAGGAGCATCAAGCATGAAGATCGTCTGCATGCCCCTCTTCACACAACAGCTTAAAACCGTCCTCGCCTCAATGGTACGAACAAACCCGCAGGGAGCAAAAAGCTTCAAGCTCTACCTGGACACGATCCTGCTCAATATTCCGTCCAAAGCACAGAAGTACAAGCCCTCCATCTATTTCGACAATGAGAACGTCAGGGACATCGAACATCAAGGTTATACTATTCCATTTTATTATGATAAAGACCAGAAAAAGTATGTCATTCTTGGTATCATCGACAACAGAGAGTAAAGCTTAAAAGTTATTGACTTTTTTAAACTAAAATTCGTCACAGACCCCTATCCACCAAGCTTATACGAATGTTATATATTTGTTATAATAATATTTTTTAGCAGCTTTTTCCAGGCGAATTTTGTTTCATTTCGTAACGATATCAGACAGAGCAGTTTCGTATTCACTATTTATACACGATTCGTATTGTATACTTACGTTTGATAAGATCGTGATACTGGGTTCAGCGCCTACAAAGACAGCACATCAACCGCCGGTGGAACAATTTGCAGCCGGAAGTTGATGTGCTGTTTTGGTCTTACAGTTTTAGATAGTAAAAGAATTATTATCATATTCAAGGGAGGAAGAATGAGAAACGAACATTCTCAACACGATGCTGAAAACGTGTCTGCCGAACGAAGAGATTTCTTCAAAAAGACGGCCGCACTCTCAGCAACGGCGATCGCAGGCACCGGCATGCTGGCCGGTACGAACGCGATGGCAGAAGATGATCCGTATATTATGAATACACCGGACTGGGGGCACAAGATCGGTGCACCGGTCACCAAAAACCGCTACGGGATGCCTTCACCGTATGAGCATAACATTACACGCCGCAATGCACAGCTGCTCTCTTCAGGGAACTGGCAGGCGTCAATCGCGATGTGTCCGATCCAGGACCTCAGCGGCATCATGACTCCGAACGGCCTCTTCTTCAGCCGCTGCCACGGAGGGATCCCGACCATCAACCCGAACGAGTGGCGCCTGATGATCCACGGTCTGGTGGAAAAACCGCTTGTCCTGACCCTGGATCAGCTCAAACGCTACCCGAACGTCAGCCGCGTCCACTTCGTCGAATGTCCGGCGAACGGCGGACCGGAATGGCGCGGGCCGCAGTTCAACTCCATCCAGTTTGCAAAAGGGATGATGAGTAATGCGGAATGGACCGGCGTCTACCTCAAAGACATCCTCAAAGACCTCGGCCTGAAGCCCGAAGCACAATGGATGCTTGCAGAAGGGATCGACAGCTCACACATGGGCCGTACCGTACCGGTAGACAAAGTCCTCGACGATGCAATGATCGTCTGGGGCCAGAACGGAGAAGCGCTGCGTCCGGAACAGGGCTATCCTGTCCGCCTGCTCCTGCCGGGCTGGGAAGGGAACCTTTGTGTCAAATGGCTCGGCCGCCTCGAGTTTGCAGCAGAACCGTTCTACGCGAAGGAAGAAACGGCGAAATATACTGCGCTGAAACCGACCGGCAAAGCGGTCCAGCACTTCTACGCGAACGAAGTCAACTCGATCATCACGTCTCCGTGCCCGGAAAAACCGTGGACAGACCTCAAAAAAGGCGACCTCGTCGAAATCGAAGGTCTCGCATGGAGCGGGATGGGAACCATTGCAGGCGTCGACATCAGCTTCGACGGCGGCGACAACTGGGTAGAAGCGAACCTCAAAGGACTCGTTCTTCCGAAATCCTGGACTCGCTTCAGCTTCCTGTATAAATATGAGGGGAAACCGCTGATTCTCGCAAGCCGTGCACGCGATGATGCAGGCTACATCCAGCCGACAATCGACCAGGAAGTCTCCGTCATGGGCGTCGAGTCTGTCTACCACAGAAACGGCATCGCCACCTGGGAAGTAACTGCCGACGGTACAGTCAACAACGTTCAGGTCCGTTCTGAGTTCAAAGACGTTGACGGCAAAATGAAAATCGTGGGAGAAGACTAAATGTACAAATTCGATCGTAAATTTATTCTCGGTGCTTCCGCGGCGGCAGCAGCGGCGTTTTTCGCCGCAGGCTGTGCAGGCGATTCCGCTGCTCCCGCAGGAGCGAACGCCGATAACGTCCTGAAGTACGATAACGGCAAACGTGTCATCGACGGCGGACGCTACTATGCGACGGTCAATGACAAACGTGGACCATACTATGTCAATACCGACATCGAGAACGGCGGCTATACGTACGGCCGTAAGCCGACGAACAATGAACTGGCCGCATGGGACACGAGTGTCACTCCGTGGAAACTGCCGCCGAAAGGCGAAGGCACTGCCGAAGAGGGCGAAGCCGTTTACGATGCCAAATGTGTTATGTGTCACGGCGACTTCGGTTCCGGCGGCGGCGGCTATCCTGCACTGTCCAAAGGAAACGCGTATGACAACGTCGCAACGCTGAAATTCCAGCGCCTGACACCGGATCACGAAGGCCCGATCCGCGTTTTCGGTAACTACTGGCCGGAAGCCAGCACCCTGTGGTGGTACATTTACGAAGGGATGCCGCACCCGGATACACGTTCACTGACGGACGACGAAGTGTATGCCCTGGTCGCTTACATCCTGAACCTGAATGAAATGGAGATCGACGGCGAAGAAGTTGATTACGAATACGTTCTCGATCAGGAAAAATTCGCTAAGATCGTCATGCCGAACAAAGATGGGTTCGAGCCGAACATTAAAGGCCCGAATGCCCTCGAAGATGTGCGTGCCTATTATGCGAATCCGGCAAACTACGGTGCACAGAAGATTGCATCGGCAGAAGAGCGCTGCATGCACGATTGTCAGAAACCGACGGTAAAAGTCGTGCCGATCACGATTGAACAGAAAGACTTCCTGCCGCCGCTTTCACAAGTCCGCGACCTTCCGAAAGTCGAAGGCATCTCCGCGGCGGAAGCGGAAGCCAAAGCAACCTATGAGCAAAGCTGTGCCGTCTGCCACGGTGCGGCGGGCATGGGTGCACCGGTTGTCGGTGACAAGAAGGCATGGGCGGCCGTCGTCGGGAAAGGGATGGATACGGTTTATGCCAATGCCATCAACGGAACCGATGCCGGCATGCCGCCGAAAGGCGGCACAGACCTGTCTGACGACAAACTCAAGGCCGTGGTT
>JARROU010000041.1:0-7828 GCA_037383585.1 Campylobacterales bacterium
CACGCCGCCACACAGGGTCAGGATCTTGACGTTGGGGCGGTGGCGGACAAGCCGGCGCAGCTCCCCGGCCACCTGTTCGGCCAGCTCGCGGGTCGGGCAGAGGACGAGTCCCTGTACCGCTGTTTCGTTCTCGGATAGATTCATGATCATCCCGATGCCGAATGCCAGCGTTTTGCCGCTGCCGGTCTGCGCGCGGACGATCAGGTCTTTGTTATTGAGCAGTTCCGGAAGGCTTTTCGCCTGAACGGGGGTCATCTGCGTATAGCCGAGGCGTTTCAGGTTTTCTTGCAGTGCCGCGGGAAGGGGGAGGGTGTCGAAAGAGGTTGGGTTCACACAGGCTCTTTTTTGAAAGATGCTTCGGAACCGCTTGGCCCGAAGGGGATATACCATTGTAGCGAAATACCCGTTCTCTGAGCGGGTGCGTTCCTCCGTGCGCGGCGTCAAGAAGCCGATACAGAGGTTTTACATCGGCATCAAGCTCTTTGGCTATAATTGCAGCCAGTTTACGAAGCAGGAAAAAAGATGAAAATAGCCATTATGGGGGCCATGGTCGAAGAAGTGGAGCCGTTTCTCGATGCAGGGGAACATGAACCGCTGCTGAAATATTTCAAAAAGCACAATGACGTCGAGTACGCCGGGAACCTTTATCACGAAGCCAAATACAAAGGGCTTGACATCGTCCTGGGCTACAGCAAGATCGGCAAAGTGAACGCCGCGCTGACGGCAGCGACGATGCTCGAGAAGTTCGGCTGCGACATGCTGCTCTTCACCGGGGTCGCCGGCGCGGTGAACCCCGAGCTCAAGATCGGGGACCTGATCGCCGCGACGCAGCTGTGCCAGCACGATCTCGACATCACGGCCTTCGGCCATCCGCACGGATATGTGCCCGAAGGCAGTGTCTATGTCGAGCCTTCGCGCGAACTGCTGCGCATGGCCAAGAGCGTTGCGGAAGATAAGGGCATCGAGCTCAAAGGCGGCATCATTGCCACCGGGGACCAGTTTATCGCGGACAATGAACGTAAAGAATGGATCAGCAAGACGTTCGAGGCGGACGCGATCGAAATGGAAGGCGCGGCCGTCGCCGTCGTCTGCGATGCGATGAACGTTCCGTTTTTCGTGCTGCGCGCCATCAGCGATGCCGCCGATATGGATGCGACGTTTGATTTCGACGAGTTCCTCAAGCACTCGTCGCAGGTGAGCAGCAGCTTCGTCATGAGCATGCTGGAGAAGATCGCCGCGGCACATGCTGAGTAAAAAAATCATGCGGCAGCTCGGCCGCACGAATGCCGATTTCAACCTGGTCGAGGAGGGGGACCGAATCCTGGTCGGTCTCTCCGGGGGAAAGGATTCGCTTACCCTGGTGCATGCGATGAAAGAGCAGCAGCGCCGTGCCCCTTTCTGTTTCGAATTCGTTGCCGTCACTGTCGATTACGGTATGGGCGAGGACTTTACACAGCTCATCGCCCACTGCAAAGCACACGGCATCGAACACCATATCTACGATACGAACATCTACGATACCGCCAAAGAGAAGATCCGGAAGAATTCGTCGTACTGCAGCTTTTTCTCCCGGATGCGGCGCGGCTCGCTCTACAGCGCGGCGGAGAAGTTCGGCTGCAACAAGCTGGCCCTGGGGCACCACCTCGATGATGCGGCGGAGAGCTTTTTCATGAACATGATCTACAACGGCCAGATGCGCGCCCTGGCGCCGAAATACCGTGCGGGCAACGGCCTGGTCGTCATCCGGCCGCTGATCCAGATGCGCGAGCGCCAGCTCGCCGCGGCGGCGCAGGACAACGGCTGGCCGACCATCGGCGACGAGGCGTGCCCTTCCATGCGTTTCGATATCAAGATGCCCTATGCCCGTGCGGAGATGAAAGAGATGCTTGCCGGGATGGAGAAGAAATACCCGGACCTTTTTACCTCGATCAATGCCGCCTTCGGCAACCTCTCCGACGATACTTTTTTTGATCCGGAGCGGTTCCGGCTGTGAGAGAAGCGTTCAGGAAGCCGTTGCCCCTGAACGTATAAGACGAACCCGGATGCCCGTCAGTTGCCTTTGCGGCACCCTTTACCGCCGCCTTTGCCCGGCATCATATGCCCTTTGACCATGTTCTTCCGGATCATTCTGCTGACCATCGGCGCGGTAAATTCCCGCTTGAAGACTTTGCGCTGATCCGCGTTCAGGATGGCATAGACGGATTGGAAGAGTTCGACTTTGGCGTCGATTTTCGCATCGAACTTTTTCTGCATCGTCTTTTTGAAGTAGGCCGCGTCGAACGCTTCGTCCCCGAAGGCGTCGATCGGCATCGTCTTGTTGCCCTTTAGTTCCATCTGCCGCATTTTGAACGCGTTGACGGCGTCGGTGACGGCGGCGGCCTGTTTGGCGCTCAGCCCCGTTTTACTGACGGCCGCAATGACCTTTTGCACGAGATGTTTGCGTGAATGCTGTTGGGACATGCTCCCTGAACGACTGTGCATGCCTTTTTCGGAGCCGTGGCTCATCATCCCTTTGTTGCCGCCGGGACAGGCGGTGGCGGCCGTTGCGGTACCCAGAAGGGCGGTGACGGCCAGTGCTCCAAGCAGAGTGTGTTTCATGAAAGACTCCTTTGTGTCATCGATTATCCAAACAACTTTACCCGAGAAATGTTAACCGTTGGTCAGGATGGCGAGCCGGGGGACGAACCGCCGGACGCAATGGCATCCGATTTTCCCTGGGAACGCCGGTGCCGTCTTACGGAACGGATCCAGAGCTGATGGACGACATAACAGCCCGAAAGAGAAAAGAGCAGGGAGTAGAAGAATGCGCCGCAATACAGGGGAAGAACGATCTCATCGAAGTGCTCCTGAAACCACTGCAGGCTCATCGAGACGTGCGGCAGATCGTGCATGCCGAGCAGGAGTCCGCCGGTTTTATATTCGATGAAATAGATAAAAGGCATGGTAAACGGATTCGTGATCCAGACGAGGGCGATGGAGAGCGGCAGGTTGAAGCGCAAAAGCGGCTGGAGCAGAACAATGGCCACCATCTGCCCCGGCATCGGGATAAACGCGATGAAGAGCCCGACGAGAACGCCTTTTGCAACGGCATGTCGGTTGATGCTCAAAAAAGCGCGGGGAATCTTGTACTTGATGATGATGTGGCTGTACTTTTCATGCAAGCGGCTGCGTTTGGATATCCGTCTGATCATCGTCCCGTCCCGTAAAAGGCTTATCGGTCGCCTCAGAAATCGCAGTATTATAGCTGCTTTAATGAAAACGGGCTTTAATGAGAAGATCAAATTGCTTTAAATGATGCGCGATATAATTTTGCCTAATTTTATAGATGATATATGCCAAATCAAAGGGAAATAATAATGTCAAATATCAATGTGTATCCTGACAAAGAGATGCTTGAAAACTCCGACATGGTCGTTGTCGATATCCGGACGGAGATGGAGTGGAAACAGACGGGGGTCGTGCCGGGCAGTAAAACGGTCACGTTCTTTCAGATGGACGGCAGCTACGATGCCGAAGGGTTTTTGAAGGCCATGGACGAACTCGGCGGTAAAACGAAAGAGATCGGACTGATCTGCCGGACCGGTTCGCGTACCTCCCAGGTCGCGAACTTTATGAAGCAGCAGGGCTATAACGTCAAGAACCTCGCCGGCGGTGTCATGAAGCTGATGAGCGAGGGGTATCAGCTCGCCCCTTACAAAGGCTAACCTACTTCTTGTCGCTTCCGTACTCGCTGCGGAGCTCTCCGAACAGGCGCAGAATGCTTTGCTGGTAGGCCGTGACATCGGGATCGTTCTGGCACTGCAGCAGCGGCTCGAGCTGCGCAAGGTCGATCTTGAGGGCGTAGCGCGGCACCGCCTTGAGGTCCTGGATGATATCCTCGACCAGCTCATCCATATCCAGACCGTTGTTTTTAAGCACCTTGTCCACCATCTCGCGCGTCGTCAGTACAAGCGTGTTTGAGCGGTCCTCGTCGTGATAGATCTGCATCCCTGCCTGTTTCACCTGGTCGAATTCGCATTCGCTGGCATCATAATCGGCCGAGATCACGGCGGCGAACAGCTTGGCACGGAACTCCAGCGAGCTGTGGTGGTACAAGAAAAGCTCCCTGAACGCATTGAACAGAAAATGTTTGAAGCTGAAGCGCACCGCCATCCTTCGCCACCCCTGAAGTCATTTCGGTTATTATACTGCATGCAAAATTTCAGAGTACTTTCCCTCATCGCCTTCGTGCTGTTTTTTGCCGGATGCAGCCGTCCCGACGCCGCCGTGCAGCACACGCTTCCCAAATCGTGCGCCGTTTACGACATGACGCAGGCGGCCTGCATCGATGAAGCGGCGCTTGTGCAGCGGCTTTTGCATTACCGGGTGCTCTTCGTCGGGGACCATCACGCTTCTTCTGCGATGCACGGGGCCTTTGCGAAGCTGCTCGCATCGCTGGGCCGCGGCCGCCGCATCCTGCTGGCTAACGAATGGTTCACCCCCGAAGACGATGTCCTGCTTTCGGGGTACGTCCATGGCACGCTCGAGGGGAACTTCACCAGCGCCGTCGGCTGGGAAAAGAAGGCCGGGTATCCGTTCGAATCGTATGCCCCCGTCTACGAAAGCGTCAAAGCGGCCGGCGGCGCGCTGTACGGGGTCAATATGGACAAGTCCTTTCAAAAAGCCCTTTCCGACAATAACCTGAGCGCCTTCTCGGAGGAGCAGCGCGCGTTTTACGACGCGCTGGATCTGAACCTGACGGCCCACCGTTCGCTGCTGGCCCCGTTTTTCGCCCATTGCCATGCCGAGAAAGCCGGAGAGGACCCTCAAAGCTGCGCCGAGCGCATGTACCGCGTCCAGGTGGCGTGGGACACCTATATGGCGCAGCAAAGCGCAGCGCTGGCCGCCGCACAACTGCATACCCCCGATGATCTGCTTGTCGTCTTTGCCGGGGCGATGCACCTGGCCTACGGGGTCGGCATCAACGCCCGCTTCGCCCGGCGTTCGGACGAACCCTTCGTGACGGTGCTCCCCGTGCCCGAAAACACGCCGAGCGCCGACGTCGGCGAAGCGGACTTCCTGCTCTTCTACCCGGTGGAGCATAAGCAGGAGGGGGAAAAGTGAGCGCAGAATCCAAACGCATCTACGCCTGGGCGCTGTACGACTGGGCGAACTCCGCCTACGCGACGACGGTCATGGCCGGCTTCTTCCCCCTCTTTTTCAAAGCCTACTACAGCGCCGACGCCGATGCGACGGTCTCCACGGCCCAGCTGGGGCTGGCCAACGCGCTCTCGAGCATCGTCGTCGTCGTGCTGGCCCCGCTGCTGGGGGCGATCGCCGATGCGGGCGGCATCCGCAAACGCTTTTTGCTGCTGTTCGCATTCCTTGGGATTCTGATGAGTGCGTCGCTCGCGCTGGTCGGGAAAGGGCAGTGGGAGCTGGCGGCCGCGGTCTACGTGCTGGGCAACATCGGTTTCATGGGCTCGAACATCTTCTACGACGCGTTTCTGCCCGCGGTAACGACCGAGGAAAAATTCGATAAGGTCTCCGGCCTCGGCTATGCGCTGGGGTATCTCGGCGGGGGCATTCTTTTTGTGCTGAACGTGGCGATGGTGCAGCAGCCCGACTGGTTCGGCTTCTCGGACAAATCAGAGGCGGTTAAAGCCTCCTTTTTGAGCGTGGCGCTGTGGTGGGCGGTGTTCGCACTGCCGTTCGTGCTGTGGGTGAAAGAGAAGCGCAATACCCGACGCATCGGGGCCGTTGCGCTCAGCGTGCTCGGCTACCGCCGCCTGATGCGGACCTTTCGCAAGATCAAGCATCTCAAAGGGCTGTTCCTGTTCCTGGTCGCCTACTGGTTTTACATCGACGGCGTCGACACGATCATCCGCATGGCGGTCGATTACGGCATGGCGATCGGCTTCGAGGCCGGCGATCTTATCAAAGCGCTTCTGCTGGTTCAGTTCATCGGTTTCCCCGCGACGATTCTGGTGGCGAAGCTGGCACAGATGTGGGATACGAAAAAGGCGATCTACCTGACCCTGGGGGTCTATGTGCTGATCGCGGTCCTGGCCGCGTTCATGCGCGACGTCGGGGAGTTCTATCTGCTCGCGGCGATGATCGCCCTGGTGCAGGGCGGCATCCAGGCGATGAGCCGTTCGTATTATTCGAAAATGATCCCGGCAGAGTATGCGGCGGAATTTTTCGGATTTTACAATTTCCTGGGCAAGTTCGCGACGGTACTCGGGCCGCTGCTTGTCGGTGCCGTCGGCCTCTACACGCACAGTTCCCGCGCCGGCATCGCCTCGGTGGCGGTGTTCTTCATTATCGGTGCGCTGCTGCTGAGAAAAGTGGATGAGAAAAAGGTGGCGCATGAAGTCCGATGCTCTCTGGCCCCGGAGAAGAGTGACGCATGAAAGATGTGCCGTGTTATCTGAAACAGCCCTCTACGAAATAGGCTCATTTTCTTCACGGAGCTGACTCAGCACTTTCCGGTCGGCCCCGCTGAGGGCCAGGGTTTCGATCTCATCGAGGCTGAAGTAGGTCAGATCTTCCCGCCGCTCCTCGCAGCGCCAGACATCGGCTTCGAGCCGGAAATGCGAATAGACCTGGACGATGCTGCGCATCGGCTCTCCTGCGGCGGGCGCTTCGCTCTGTTCGTCGAATCCCCACAGCCCGTGCAGGAAGTTGCCCGTGCGTTGATAGAGCCCGTAACGGCCGCCGTCGACGGAAACGATGAGGTGCCGTCGCCGGACCGGCTTCGTCAGCTTTTGTTTCGGGGCCGGATAACGCAGCGGATCGCGCACGGCGCCTTTGCAGCCGGCCTGCAGCGGGCAGCGGTCGCACGCCGCGGATCTCGGCAGACAGAGCGTCGCGCCGATGTCCATCATCGCCTGGTTGAATTCGAACGGGTGCGCCGGGTCGAAGAGCTTTTCCGCCAGTTTCCACAGTGTTTTTTCGTCCGCGTTTCTGCGGCCGTAAAAGCGGTAGAGGATGCGTTTGACGTTCGCATCGAGGATCGGAACGGGGGTGCCGTAGGCAAAGGAGGCGACGGCGCGGGCCGTGCTTTTCCCGATGCCGGGCAGCCGCAGCAGCCCTTCGACGGTGTCAGGCAGATGCGGTGCGCACAGCTGCGCCGCTCTGTGCAGGTTTTTCGCGCGGGTGTAGTAGCCGAGCCCCTCCCACTGCTTGAGCACGTCGTCGAGTGGGGCGGCGGCCAGGGAGGAGAGCGTCGGAAAGCGTTCGAGAAACGGGAAGTAGAAGCGTTCCAGCACTGTCTTGACCTGGGTCTGCTGGAGCATGATCTCGCTGATCCAGATTTTGTACGCGTCGTCGGTGTTCCTCCAGGGCAGCGTATGGCGGCCGTGGCGTTCGTACCAGTGCAATAGGGCGTCGTGAAGCGGGGTTTTCATGGAGCGGATTATAGCGCACCCGGAGGCCGGTACGGTATCACAAAACAATTACACCTGTACGGGTTTTTCGGGAAAAGGAACTGTTTTTAGTTTCTGTTTATCCTGTTGCATTATGATGACGGCACGTCTATAAAAAGGAGATTTCAATGAAAAAATGGATTGCTTTTGCCGTGACGGCGGCCGTGGCATCGACACTGAACGCGGCACCGGCCGCCGGCCAGAACGAGGCGGCGATGAAAGCGCGCCAGGAACAGATGCTCAAAGCCCTCCAGACGCAGCTGGGACTGAGCGACCAGCAGACACAAAAGTGGGGCGAGATCCAGGAGCGCTACATGAAAGCGCACATGAAGCTGCGCGTGGACCAGAACAACGAGATCAACGCGCTGCTGAACGAAGAACAGCGCAATTAGTTCGAGCAGATGCAGCAGGCGTTCCGCTAA
>JARROU010000041.1:7873-11592 GCA_037383585.1 Campylobacterales bacterium
AAATTCTTCGCCAATCTTGTTCCCTACAGCGATTTTGAAACGACGCTGGAACGTTTGAAATCCGAGCACCCGAAAGCGCGTCATTTCGTCACGGCCTTCCGTTACCTGAACGAACATGCGCAGGTCGTGGAGGGCAGCAGCGACGACGGCGAACCCAACGGCACGTCGGGCAAACCGTCGCTCGCCGTGCTGGCGGGCAACGATCTGATCAACGTGGCGGCCATCACCGTGCGTTATTTCGGCGGAACGAAACTGGGGACCGGCGGCCTTGCAAGGGCGTACACCCAGGCGCTTTCCGATGCGGTCGCCCGGGCCGAAACCGTACCGTATGTCTTCAGGAAGAGTGCAAGGTTCGAGTGCGCCTATTCCGATGTCAAGCGGGTGGAATACGAGTTGAAACAGGCTCATATTACCGGGGCAGACAAATCCTACGAGGCGGATAAAGTCGTCTGGAAGATCGAGGCATCGGAAAAAGCACTGGACCGTTTTTTCTCATCGATCGGCAGGCACATCCGGAAAATCTGACACGTATATTCCCCCGATAAAAACCGTCACCGGCCGAAGGCAGCCCCCTGCGCTGTTTCGTTGGGACGGCGGCGGGAGCATGTGCGCTGATCCCGGCCCGCCTTATGCGAAAAGGCGCAGGCGCAGCTGTTTTTCCGCCTCGATGATCGCAAAGAGCAGCACGCCCAGCCCGAGCATCAGGAACAGATCCGGCGGCGCCACGGCTTCGGTCCCGAAGACCCCCTGCAGCCACGGCAGGTAGGTGATGCCCAGCTGCCCCAGCACGACGAGCCCGACGGCGCCCCAGACGATCCGGGTGCCGCGCAGCGCGTTCCAGGAGAGGGCCGTTTCGCGGAAGTTGCGGATGAAAAGCAGGTGGAAGATCTCCAGCACCACGAGGGTGTTCATCGCGAGGGTGCGCGCCAGTGCCTCGGAGTCGCCCCGGGTGACGGCGTAGTCGTAGATGCCGAAGACGCCCGCGAGGAACAGTGCGGCGACCAGGACGATGTGCCACAGCAGTCCGCCGCTGAGCAGCGATTCGTTGCGGGGGCGGGGCGGTCGGCGCATCGCATTGGGCTCGGTCGGTTCGAACGCAAGGGCGATCCCCAGCGTGACGGCGGTGATCATGTTGACCCAGAGGATCTGGACGGGGGTGATGGGCAGGGCCATCTGCAGCAGCAGGGCGGCGATGATGGTCAGCGCCTCGCCCGCGTTCGTCGGCAGTGTCCAGCTGATGACTTTTTTGATGTTGTCGTAGACGGTCCGGCCTTCGCGGACGGCGGCGACGATCGAGGCGAAGTTGTCGTCGGCCAGTACGATTTCCGCCGCCTCCTTGGCGGCCTCGCTGCCGCTTTTTCCCATCGCGATGCCGGCCCCGGCCCGCTTGAGCGCGGGGGCGTCGTTGACGCCGTCGCCCGTCATGGCCACCGTCATGCCGCCTGCCTGCAGCGCCATCACCAGACGCAGTTTGTGTTCGGGCGTGGTGCGCGCGAAGATCCCTGTTGTGGCAACGGCCTTTTCAAGGGCTTTGTCGTCGAGGGTTTCGAGCTGCGGGCCGGTCAGAACCGAATCGGCATGTTCGAGGCCGAGGGCCTGGCCGACGGCTTTCGCCGTGGAGGCGTGGTCGCCGGTGATCATCTTGACCCCGATCCCGGCGCGGCGGCATTCGGCCACGGCGTCGACGGCTTCGGGGCGCGGCGGGTCGATGAAGCCCGCCAGTCCCAGGAAGATCAGCGTTCCCTCCACATCCGAACGTTCCAATACGGTATGTTCCGGCGGTACGGGTTTCAGCGCAAAGGCCAGCACCCGCTGCCCCTGCGACGCGATCGCTTCGGCCTGCTCGTGCCAGTCGTTTTCCTCCAGGGGCGCGGTTCCGTCTGCCCCGTCCCTCTGTTTGCCGCACAGTGCGAGTACGGCTTCGGGCGCTCCCTTGACGAAGATGGCGGCACGGTTCTCGTGGTCGTGGTTGAGCGTCGCCATGAACTTGTGGCCGCTGTCGAAGGGGATGGCGTCCGTTCTGACCCAGCGGCCGCGGGCCTTTTCGAGGTTGCCGCCCGCCTTGCCGTACAAAGCGAGCAGGGCCCCTTCCATCGGATCGCCCTCAATGGTCCACGCTTCTGCCTTTTTCAGCAGTTCCGCATCGTTGCACAAGACGGCCGCTTCTGCGAGCTCCAGGAGTTCGGGGGCGGCGCCGGGCGGCACCGCTTCACCGCTGCTTTCAATCTCGCCGACGGGCTCGTAGCCGGTGCCGCCGACTGTGAAGCGCTTCTGTGGGGTGGCGACGGTGGCGACGCTCATTTCGTTTCGGGTGAGCGTCCCGGTCTTGTCGGAGCAGATGACGGAGACGGCGCCCAGGGTCTCGATGGCCGGCAGTCGGCGGACGATGGCGTTGCGCCGGGCCATCGCCTGAACGCCGACGGCGAGGGTGATTGTCAGCACCGCGGGAAGCCCTTCGGGGATGGCCGCGACGAAAATGCCCACGACGGCCATGAAGAGCTCGGTGAAGGGGTAGTCAAGGACGAAGTGCCCGGCGGCAAGAATCAGGACGGAAATGACGAGGATGAAAAACGTCAGCACCCTGGCGAAGCGGGCCATCTGCAGGACCAGCGGGGTGTTGAGGGTCTGCACTTCCGAGAGCAGGCCGCTGATGCGCCCGATCTCGGTCTGTGCGCCGGTGGCGACGACGACGCCGGTGCCCTGGCCGCGGGTGACCGTCGTGCCGCTGTAGGCCATGCAGGTGCGGTCGCCGAGCGGGGTCTCGGCGGCGACGGGCCCAGAGCCTTTCTCCACGGGAACGGACTCGCCGGTCAGGATCGCCTCCTGGACCTGGAGGCTGCTGGATTTCAGCAGCCGAAGGTCCGCCGGGACCTTGTCGCCGGCCTCGAGCATGACGACGTCGCCGGGGACCAGTGTCTCGCCCGCGACGGTCTGGCGCGTTCCGCCGCGCACGACGGCGGAGCGCAGCGCGAGCATGTGGCGGATTGCCTCGAGGGCCTTTTCGGCCTTGCCTTCCTGCACGAAACCGATGAGGGCGTTGATGATCACGACGGCGAGGATGACGGCAGTATCGACGGTGTGGCCAAGCAGGGCCGTGATCAGGGCGGCGCCGAGCAGGACGTAGATGAGGATGTTGTGAAACTGCGCCAGGAAGCGCAGCAGCGGGTGGGGCTTCGGCGGTTCGGGAAGGCGGTTGGGGCCGTAGTGCTCGAGCCGCGCGGCCGCTTCGTCTTCGCCGAGCCCTCCGGACGACGATTCGAGCTCGGCCAGGACTTCTATGGCGTTTTTGGCGTGCCAGGCCGGTGCGTTTTCCATGGTATTCCCCCTCTCAGAGGGCGGGGTTTCCCCCGCAGCGTTTAAACGATTGTAGCAAAAAACAAGAGGAGGGCCGCTCACGTTTCGCTTACGGTGCACGGCTACAATAACGCATCTCAAAACAAAGGACTTACAATGAAAAAATTCCTGATGATGCTCGCGGCCTCCGCAATCATGGCAACGGCGGCTTCCGCACACCACATGGCCGAGTACGAAGATGCCGGCATCTACATCCCCGAATGGTCTCCGCACCTTCTGATGGAGTTCTGATACGCGGGGGATTCCGCTTCGTACTTCTTTTGATAATGCAGGGCAATGACTTCATTGCCCTGTTCCTTACGAAATATAACACGCTGCAATATTCGTTTTCAAACACTTTGTCCCTTTGCTTGATAACGTTTGAA
>JARROU010000042.1:0-11527 GCA_037383585.1 Campylobacterales bacterium
TATCGCTTGACGCGATAGACAACGGCATACAGCAGCGGTACGTACAGCAGATTGAGTACCGTTGCCCACAGGATGCCGTACCCCAGCGATACCGCCATCGGCTGAAGGATCTGTGCCTGTCCGGAAGCAAAAAAGATCAGCGTCATCAACCCAAGAACCGTTGTGATGGACGTCATCAGGATCGGCCGCAGCCGCGTACGCGCCAGCCGCATCAGTTCCTCGGCATTTTCCGCCTTCTTGATGAAACTGACCATGATCAGACCGTCGTTTACGACGACACCGGCAAGCCCGACGATCCCGATCAGGCTCGGCATCGTGATGTTGAGTCCCATCACCCAGTGACCGACATAGACGCCGACAATGACCAGCGGAATGGTGCTAAGCACGATCAGAGAAAGCACCAATGAATCAAAAAGCCAGACCAGCGTGATAAAAATCAGGAAGATCGCCACGGCGGCGGCCTGCGACATTTCCCGTTTGGTCTTTGCATTTTCCTGCTCCTCCCCTTTGATCTCAATCTCATACCCCGTCGCTTCGAGCTGTTCCAGTGCCGGTGCAATCGCGGCCATCGCTTCAGAGGAGGTGCGCACGTCCTTGTCCAGCGAGGCGTAGACGCTCCGGATCCGCTTGGCGTCCTCTTTTTCGATCGTGACATAGGCCTGCGTGTAGATAAAATCGGCCACTTCGCTCAAGGCGACGGTCTGCAGGCTCTGCGGCAGCTGTACCCGGAAACTTTCCAGGCTCGAGGGGTCGTCTTTTTCCACGCTCTCGATGCGGATGCGCACGAGCCCGCTGTCGTTGAACATCTTGCCGTACTCGCCCTTGAGATAGTGCGCGCGCAGCTGCCGGCTGATTTCCGCTTCGCTCAGTCCGAGATCGTACCCGTACGCATTGACGCGCAGCTTTAGTTCACGCTCGCCCAGGTCGGCGTCGTCGGCAATGTTGTAGACGCCAGTTACCTGCGCCAGTGCGCTTTCCAGCGCCTTGACGCCTTCGGCCAGGGACGCATCGTCTTTGCCGCTGAGCGCGATCTCGATGTCGTGGGCGACCACCCCGGTTCCCGGGACCGTTACGTTGAAGTTCTCGAAAACCTTTCCCTGCGCGTCGCGCTTTTCGGCAAAGGGCGCAAGCCACCGCTTGACGTCCTCGCTGATCGTCTTGGCGTCGCGCTGACGCTTCAGCAGCGCCGCATCGTACTCGATCGAGAACAGCGGGTTGATGTAGCGGTTGTACCAGTTTTCGGGGGCGCGTTCGTGCAGGTCGATAAAGATATGAAAAAGGTTCTCGCCGATTTCAGCCTTGTTCTTGGCATCCAGGCGCATCCCGATCACGGACGTCACGGACGAAAACTCTTCGGGATCGAGTTTCTCCATCAAGACCCGTTCGATCGCCGCGACCTGCTTTTCCGTGTCTTCAAGCTCGTTATTGATATTGACCTTCCCGGTGACGTAGATCTGCGTCACGTCGAACTGCGGAAAAAGCTGGAACCGGCTCAGGCTGATCATAAACACCGTCAGGGCGGCAATGGCGCCGACGAGCGTCACCAGTGCAAGGATCCGGCGGCGGAACAGGAAATGCAGTGTCTTGTCGTACCATCGATAGAGGTGTTCCCAGATGCCGTGGCTGACATGGCTCTCCTTGCGCAGGCGCAGGAACTCATGCGAATGCAGCGGCAGGAAGAAAAAGGCCTCGAACAGGGAACTGATCAGCAAAACGGTGATCATGACCGGCAGGATCTTGATGAACGTCCCCATTTCGCCGGTAATCATCAGCATCGGTAAAAAAGCGAACACCGTCGTCAGCGTCGCCGTGAGCACGGCCGGGAACATCTCCACGGCCCCCTGGACGGCCGCCTCGCGCTGCGACATCCCCTCCTCCATGTGCCGGTAGATGTTCTCCGCGACGACGATCGCTTCGTCCACGAGCATTCCCAGGGCGATCAGCGCCCCCAGGAGGGAAAGCATGTTGAGCGAATAGCCGATCATCTCCGTGGCAATGAGCCCGATCATGAAACTCATCGGAATCCCCATCGCGACGACCATGGCGATGCCGCGGTTGACAAAGATCAGCATCGCCGTAAACACGAGGATCAGGCCGACGATGATATTGGAAACGACCGTATTGAGGCGGTTCTTGATCCAGACGGACGTATCGGTGTAGATCGCGAACTTCAGATCCGGGTAGCGCTTCTCGAATTCGGACAGCGTGCCACGGATCTGTTTGACGAGGGCGATGGCGTTGCCGGATTTGGACTTGGTGATGTTGACCGAGACGTTGCGCACCCCGTTGTAGTGCGACAGCTCCGTCGCATCCCCGAGCTCGAAACTCGCCGAAGCAATCTGGCCGATGCGCACGCGTTTTCCGCCGACACTGATGACCGTTTGCTCGATAAGCCCGGCGTCCTTCTCACCGTTGTAGGTGCTGATGTAGAGATGCTCCCCCTGGCGCTTGACCGTGCCGACGGGAAAGATCGAGCTGAGATTTTGCAGTGCGCCGACGACGGCGTCGGTCGAAAGCCCGTAGGCATCCAGTTTTTCCGGATCGATGCGGAACACGAGCTCGTCGTCCGAATCCCCCCGGATGTCGATGTCACTGAGTTCCTTGTAGCGGCTCAGTGCGCTTTTGAGTTCGTCCGCTCGCTCAAGCAGGGTCTTCATCGGCACGTCGCCGGCGATGGCCACAAGTACGAGCGGGATCGTCTCCTCGTGGATCTGGGCTACCGGCTCGTTCATGTCGTCACCGTATCGAGCTCGCTGATGTTGTTCAGTTCGTCCTCGATCGTGGTAACGACCATTTTGTCCAGGACGTCGGCGCTGGCCCCCGCGTAAGCGCCGCTGATGGTAATTTTGTCCATCTGCACCGGCGGAAAAATCTCTTTGGGAATGTTGACGTAAGAAAAGGCGGCGAGCAGCAGGATAAAGAAAAGGAGCATGTGATTGAGCAGCGGCTTGTCCAGTGTAAACTCGATCAGGCGGCGTATCACGGCGTCTCCTCGGCAAACAGGGTATCGAGCACCTGGTTTTTGAACTTCATCGCCTCGACCCGCCGCTTGATGACACGGTTTTCCTCTTTGAGCGTTTCGTATTCACGCTGCAGCGTCGCAATGTCCCGGCTTTTGTAGTAGATGGTGTTTTGCAGATAGATTTTCGGGAACAGCAGCATCCAGGCAATCCCGAACACCATCAGCATGCTCATCAAAAAACGGCGGCTGATCCCCTTGCGGGTGACGATCTCGCTGCCGGTCTGCTCCAAGACTGTTGCTTTATCGTCCATGGCACTTCATCTCGAAAAGCCTCAGCTTCGCGCTGCGGCTTCTCGGGTTTTCTCTGAGTTCGTCCGCCTGGGCCGTGATCGGTTTTTTCGGCTTTGCGCGCCCCAGCGCATGGTCGTTCCCGCAGGTACAGCGCATGGCGTCGCTCGGGCAGATGCAGTTTTTGCTCCAGCGGGCGAACCGCTGCTTGACGATCCGGTCTTCGAGCGAATGAAAGGAGATAATGCCGATGACCGCTTCGGGGAAACAGGCGTGCTCGCAGACGTCGAGCAGCCGCCTCAGTTCGCCCAGTTCGTCGTTCACCTCGATGCGGATCGCCTGCATCACCAGCGTCGCGGGATGGATTTTCTTGCCCCGGATTCCGAAAGGTTTCACCGCGTCGGCCAGGGCTTTTGCGGAGGCGAAGGGGCGTTTCGAGACGATGACGTTTGCGATCTTTCGGGCATGCGGGATCTCGCCATATTCGCGCAAGATGCGTTCGAGCTCCGATTCGCTGTAGGTGTTGACGACCTCCGCGGCATCGAGCGGCGCCGAGGGGTCCATCCGCATATCGAGGGTCTCGCTCTCGAACGAGAATCCCCGTTCCTTTTCATCGAGCTGCAGCGAGGAAACGCCGATGTCGGCCAGGACACCGCGGATGTTCTCGGCCCCGTAATCGCGCACGATGCCTTCAAGCACCTTCGAAAAACGCCCTTTTCGGATCTCGACCCGCTCGCCGAATTTGCTCAGACGTTCGGTCGAGAACCGGATCGCCGTCTCATCCTGGTCGATGCCGATCAGGCGGATCTTCGGGTTCGATTCAAGCAGCAGGCTGCTGTGCCCGCCGTAGCCCATTGTACAATCGACAATGATGCCGTCTTCGCATCCGGAGAATGCGTCGGTGACCTCGCGGTAAAGCACCGGAATATGGGGGATGTTCTGCATGCGTTATTGTAACCCGATGGAACTTAAGAGGTAGTCCTGAAAATGCTCCTGCAGCGGCAGGGGCGTCTGCTGGCTGCGGGCGATCATCGTAAAGTCCCGCTCGAAGTGGTGCGCCCGGATCGGGATCTCGAACAGACGCTCTTCCTCCAGTTCCCGCTTGACGGAGATGCGCGGCAGTACACTGATGTAATCGGATTTGGCCAGCAGAAAGTTCTTGATCGATTCGATGTGCTCGAGCTCCATGACCATATTGAGCTCCTGGTCGACCGGGGCAATGGCTTTGAGAAAGACGGCGCGGGTCCCCGAGCCTTTCTCACGCATGATCCACGGCCGCGACACCAGCTGGTCGATAAACCACGGCCCCCCGGTCACCAGGCGCCGGTCACTGCTGAGGACAACCAGCTCGTCGCGCATCAGTACCCGGCTGTCGATTTCCTCGAGCGCCCCCTCGCCCTCGATGAACCCAATGTCCACCTCGCCGGTCGTCACTTTCCGGATCACGTCGGCCGTATTGGCGCTTTTGAGGGAGATGGAAACATGCTCATTGCGCTCCATATAGTCGCAGATCAGTGTCGGGATAAAATACTCCGCAATCGTCACGCTGGCCGCCAGACGCAGTTCCCCCCGCAGCGAATCGGTCCGCATCTGCTCGTACAGCGCATGCAGGGCATCCACATGTTCGGAGGCACTGCGCATCAGCAGCGCCCCGCGCCCGTTGAGCACCAACCGCTTGCCGATCCGCTCGAACAGCGGCCCGTCGAGCAGCCGTTCCAGCTCTTTGATCGCCATGGAAACCGCCGACTGGCTGAGACCGAACTTCTTGGCCGTATCGATAATCTTTTCGCTTCGCCCCAGATCGAGGAAAAGCTCCAGCTGCTTGAGAGTATACATGGGCACCTTTCATGAAGTTTTACTGCACATTATATCATTTTCATTTTATTTTTCTTAATGAGTTGTTTCTGATAAAATGCTTTCATAATTCATATTAAACGGTATTATATCGTCACAAGGTTACACAAAATGAAACGCAGAACTTTTCTCAAAGGGGCGCTGGCCGGAGCCGGCGTCACGGCGCTTGGGAGTGACGCCTTCGCGGCGGGGCAGCCCATCGACAACCGCAAGGTCTCCACGATCCCGTTCCCGCAGAAGCGGCCGCTGATCACCTACTCCGATCGTCCGCCGCTGCTCGAATCGCCGCGCGCGGTTTTTGCCCAGCCCCTTACGCCCAACGACATGTTTTTCGTGCGCTGGCACATGCCGGACATCCCGACCCATATCGATCTGAACACGTTCCGCATCAAGGTCAACGGGCTCGTGGAAAAAGAGCTATCGATTTCTGTCGATGAACTGAAAAACGACTATGAACCGGTCGAAGTCACCGCGGTCCTGCAGTGCGGGGGCAACAGCCGTTCCGCGTTCAAGCCGACGGCCGGCGGCATCCAGTGGGGCAGCGGCGCCATGGGCTGCGCGCACTGGAAAGGCGTGCGTCTGCGTGACATTCTCGACCGTGCAGGACTGAAAAAAGATGCCGCGTGGGTCGGGTTCAACGGTTCCGAAACCGCGGCGTATTACGAAACCCCGAACTTCGTGCGCGAACTCCATCTCGACGAGATCGGCGACCACGTCATCGTCGCATATGAAATGAACGGCGAGGACCTGCCGTACCTCAACGGCTACCCGGTCCGCCTCGTCCTTCCCGGCATCTATTCGGACAGCTGGGTCAAGATGCTGAGCAACCTGACGGTCACCAGCGAATACCAGCACCTGTTCTTCATGGACAAGGCGTACCGTATTCCGGACAACGAGTGCGAGTGTCAGAAACCGGGCGAGCACGTTCCGACCAAACCGATCACAAAGATGAACGTCAAGTCGCTCATCGGCTATCCGACCAACGACGAAACGCTCTATCACAACTCCTACGTGACGATCCGAGGGGTTGCCTTCGACCACGGCGCCGGCATCAAGGCGGTCATGCTCTCCTTCGACGACGGGAAGACCTGGAAAAAAGCGACGCTCGGCGACGACCTCGGACGTTACGCCTACCGTCCGTTCACCTATGATTTCAAACCGAAAAAATACGGCAAGCAGACCATCATGGCCAAAGCGATCAACCGTGCGGGCGAAGAACAGCCCTTCGCAAAAGACATCAAATGGAACCACGGCGGCTACAAATTCAACGGGATCGACGTCGTTACCGTCGAAGTGGTATAAGGAGAGCACTATAATGAAAAAACTGATGATGACCGCCCTGCTTACCGTCGGGGCACTCAACCTTCACGCGACGCTCAACGAAGACGTCGAAGTTCCTTACGTACCGTTCGAGATCAAAATGGGCAAGCATTTTGACGTCGTGCAGGCCAACTGTCTGACCTGCCACTCGTTCGGCTATATCCTCAACCAGGGCAAACAGTCCCGTACCTTCTGGAAAGAGAAGGTCGTGAAAATGGTCAAAGCGTTCAAAGCACCGATCAGCGAAGAGGACCAGGCCCTCGTCACCGACTACCTGTTCGAACAGTACGGCAACGGCCAGCCTTAGGCCGCCGTGCGGCCTTCAGGGTGATGGGTTCGCTTCGCTCATGGTGGATGCGGTCCCAACACCCTTCATCATTCATCATTCATCATTCATCCTTCAACATTCATCATTCATCCTTCATCATTCATCCGCTAAAATAGCGCCATGAACAAACAGCGCCTCAAAGAACAGCTCGTTTCTTTTTCTCTTTCGATGTTCCGCAAAGAGTTTTTCAGCATCTATCACGGCAGTGTTTCGGCCAAATCGGACAGCAGCCGCTTTATCATTAATACAAAAGATGCGATTTTCGACCATATGAATGCCACTCAGCTGATCGAACTCTATTTCCAGAAGGATTACCGCTGGAATGATGCCAGCATCGACGCGGCCATTCACCACAACATCTACCGCCAGATCAGCGATGCCAAATTCATCACCTTCTCCATGCCGCCGTTTACCACCGCCTACAGCCTGCTTCACCCCGTGATCGAACCGCAGGACTACTTCGGAATCAAAGAGCTTCGACGTGTGGAAGTCTACGAACCGAAATCCTTCGACCAGTGGTACGAGCGTGCCGCGACGGAGATCCCGAAACGGCTTATGGAAAGCGAACTGGAGTTCGTCATCATCCGCGGGTACGGCATCTACGCCTACAACCGTGACCTGCACGAAATGGCGAAACAGCTGGCCGTGTTGGAAAAAAGCTGCCGCATCCTTATGCTTCAGCAGAGCATGCAGAGCGGAATTACAGAGCCGTGACCGCCTCGTAAGCCGTCTGAATGACGTGTTCGAGCTCTTCTTCACTTATAATGTAAGGCGGCATGAAATAGACGACCGGCCCCAGCGGACGGAGAAGAACGCCTTTTGAGAGGGCGTATTGGTAGACGTTCAGACCGATGCGCTGCTCCGGGGCATACCCCTGCAGCTCCACCGCGGCCACCATGCCGGTCTGCCGTACTTCCTTGACATTCGGGAGTGTTTTAAAACGTTCCAGTCCCGCCGTCATGATGCTTTCAAGTTTTTTGTTCCCGGCAATGACGTTGTCCGATTCGAAAATATCCAGCGTCGCATTGGCCGCAGCGCAGGCCAGTGCGTTGCCCGTATAGCTGTGCGAATGTAAGAAGGCCTTATACAGGTTGTAATCGCAGTAAAATGCCTGATAGATCTTTTCCGTCGTCATCGTGACGGAGAGCGGGAGGTAGCCGCCGGTGAGGCCTTTGGAAAGGGTCATAAAATCCGGAGAAATCCCGGCCTGTTCACAGGCGAACATCGTTCCTGTTCGCCCGAATCCCGTCATGATCTCATCGGCGATCAACAAAATATCATACTTATCGCAAAGAATCCGGGCCTCTTTCAGATAACGTGGATGGTACATGTGCATGTTGCCCGCCCCCTGGATGAGTGGTTCGACAATCAAAGCGGCCACCGATTCGCTGTGTTCACGCAGAAGCGCTTCCAAAGCTTCCGCCGCTTCCACCGCAGCCGCTTCGCTCTGATCACGCGGGACGGGCGTTTGCAGCGAACGCAGAAGCAGCGGAGCATACGTCTCTTTATATAAGGCGACATCTCCGACCGAAAGCGCGCCGATCGTCTCCCCGTGATAGCTGTTTGAAAGGGAGATAAAAAGCGGCCGCTCTTTTCCGATATTCTTATAATAGTGGTACGCCATTTTCAACGCGACTTCAATCGCACTTGACCCGTTGTCAGCGTAAAAACAACGTGTTAGTCCGTCGGGGGTCAACCCCACCAGACGTTCGGAAAGGCGGACAATCGGTTCGTGGGTGAAGCCCGCGAGAATAACATGTTCTAACGTCGAGGCCTGATCGGCTACCGCCGCAGAGATCTCGGGATTGGCGTGGCCGAAAATATTCACCCACCAACTGCTGACGGCATCGATCAGACGGTTGCCGTCAAAATCTTCCAGATAGACACCGTCGCCTTTTTTTACGGGTATCAGCGGCAGAAACTCATGATCTTTCATCTGCGTACACGGATGCCAGATGTGGCGGAGATCCCGCTCGGAAATTTCATGATTGTTCATAGGACTGCCTTGTGAAATTGAGATTTGGCAAATGGTATCGAAGTTTTTTGAATTCTTAGTGAAAAAAGCCTCGGAAAACAGGTTGTTTAAGGCATATCTCAAGCTTTAATCCTTAAAATTAATCATTACGACGCAAGAAGGCAAACAACACACATGATTACTTGGATGCAGCAACACCGGAAGTATCTCGTCATTACGATCTGGATCTCTACGATCGCCTTTATCGGCGCAGGATTCGTCGGGTGGGGCCAGTACAGTTACGGCGAAAAATCCGGGGCCGTAGCGACCGTGGGTGATGTCAGCATCACCAACCGGGAACTCCAGAAAACCTATTCACAACTCTTCAGCCGATACAATCAGATCTTTCAGGGAAAATTTGATCAGGAGCAGGCAAAAAAATTCGGCCTGGACAAACAGGCGTTACGTCAGCTGATCGACGAAGCGCTGCTCATCAACCTGGCTAACAGCTATAACCTTGAGGCAAGCGACCGCGAAGTGGCCGACATTCTGAAGACCCAGCAGGCGTTTTTCGAAAACGGCGTTTTCAGCAAACCGCTCTACCAGAAAGTGCTCAAGCAGAACCGTCTGACCCCGGCGGAATACGAAGCGGATCTGCGCAAATCGATCCTGATCCAGAAACTGCTCGCCCTTTTCCCTGCCGCGGCAAACGCAATCGAGAAAGATGCCTTTGAAACGGCCCTGGGCATCGCCGACAAGATCGAATACAAGGTGCTCCGCGGTGACGCGATCAGCGTCGACACTTCCGACGGCGCGCTCAGACCTTACTGGGAAGCGCACAAAAACGATTATCTGACGGACCGTACCTTCAAGATCGCCTACATCGAACAGCCGAACGTTTCCGCCGATGCCGGCGAAGAAGAGCTTCAGGCCTATTACGATGCGCACAAGTACAGCTTCGTCGGCCCGGACGGGAAGCTGCTCGATTTTGAAAACGCAAAGAGCGCCGTCATCGCCGCAATGGACGACAAGGCAAGCAACAAGGAAGCGCTGAAGACCTACATCGCCTTCAAAAAAGGAAAACTTTCCGCCGACATCAAGGTCAGAGAAATGACCGTTGCCGAAAACGCTGCGGACTTTTCGGCGGAAACCCTGGCGGCAATCGCATCCGTCGATCCGGCAAGCCCTTACCTGAAACCGAAAAAAGAAGACGGGCGCTATATCATTATCAAGGTCATCGACACCATCGAACCGGCGGCCAAATCCTTTGAAGCCGCAAAAGCGGATGTCCTTGCGGACTATCGTGACCGGAAACGCTCCGAAAAACTGATTGAAACGGCCAAAGCGGCACTCGCCTCCTTCAGAGGGAAAACGACGGCAGGCTATCTCAAGCGTACCGATACCGAAGGCGTGGAAGGGCTTGACGAAGCAGAAACAAAAGAACTAATCGCGGCACTCTTCCAGGCGCAAAAAGCCGAAGGCATGGCCCAGCTTCCGTCCAATAAGATTGTCCTCTACCGCATCCTCGACCAGAAAATCGAAAAAGCAGGCGATCAGAGCACGGAACAGGCGGTCATGCAGACAAAAACGGCGCTTTTCAACCGGGGTCTGATCGCGGCACTCGAGAAGCGTTATGAAACCAAAATCCTTATCAGATGCCAGGCGCGTTGCCGGGACGGAGATCAAACGTGCCATCGTTTCCATCTCCGGCGCCTACACGAAAAGCCTGAATTCCAGCGGGATCGTCAACATCCCAAACCGCGAGATCACGTTCAAAGAGATCAGCCGGGTGATGCATACCTCGCTGTACAACGCGAACATCCCGAACGAGTACGAAGTGCTGCATACCCTTCCGTACAACTTCATCGTCGACGACCAGGAATTCATCGAGGACCCGCTGGGGATGAACGCCTCACGCCTGGAGGTCGAGACGCATATCATCACGACGCAGAAATCCAATCTCAACAACCTGAAAAAAGCCGTGCGCGGTGCAGGGGTGGAAGTGGAGACCGTCGTACTGAGCGGCTACGCATCCGCGATCGCCGTGCTGAACGAGGATGAGAAAGAACTGGGTGCCGCCGTGATCGACATGGGAGGCCACACCTCCGACATTGTCATCCATTCGGGCAATGCGATCCGCTACAACGACTTTCTGGGCGTCGGTTCGCATCACATTACCAGCGACCTCTCGATGGCGCTGCATACGCCGCTCAATGTCGCCGAAAGCGTCAAAATCGAATACGGTTCGCTCAGCGAACCCAGCGACGACCTGATCGAACTGCCGATGATCGGCGACGAAGAGACTACGCACGAAGTCTCGCTCGGCGTCGTGCACAACGTCATCTACGCCCGGGTCGAAGAGACGCTGATGATTCTGGCGCAATCGCTTGAAAAAAGCGGCCTGAAAGAGCAGCTGGGAGCCGGCATCGTTCTGACCGGAGGCTTTACCAAGCTCGACGGCATCCGCGACCTTGCCGTTGCCATTTTCGACAATGTCCCGGTACGCCTGGCAAAACCGTCCGGGGTCGAAGGACTCTTCGATGCCCTCAAAGAACCTGCAACAGCGACCGCAGTCGGTCTGATTAAATATGCGGCGGGCGGCTACGCACCGTATGAGATCGACGTCAACCGTCAGGTGCGCTATCGCAACGAAGAGCCGCTGGAGAAACCGGATCTGACCGAACCTTCCGTTCAGGAGCCGGTGGTGGAAGAGATGCCGCCGCCGCCCTCCGAGGAAGTCAGCAGGATTAGGATCAAATCTTTCGATGAGAAAAAAGACGAAAAGAAGGCTGCGGGTATCGGCAGCAAGTTTTGGAACTGG
>JARROU010000043.1:0-7464 GCA_037383585.1 Campylobacterales bacterium
GCCGCAGAGGGGTCTATCGGCCTCAAGATTTCTGCAGACAACAGACGTAGCGACCAGCTTCTGGAAGCCTTCGTTTTTCGCAACGAAGTCGGTTTCGGAGTTGACCTCAACCAGCGTCGCACGCTTGTTGTCTGCAGAAATCTTGAGGCCGATAGACCCCTCTGCGGCAACGCGGTCCGCTTTTTTGGCCGATTTGGCGACGCCGCGCTCGCGGAGCCACTCTTTGGCTTTCTCCATGTCGCCGTCGTTTTCCGTCAGCGCCTTTTTACAGTCCATCATCGGTGCATCAGTCGCCTGACGCAGCTCTTTTACCATTGCGGCTGTTACTGCTGCCATGATTACGCTTCCTCTGTTGTGGTTTCTTCCGCTGCCGCTTCCGCAGGAGCTTCCGCTTCTTCGCCTTGCTCTTCTTTCGCATTGTCGGCGATCATCGCTTTGCCTTCGTTGACGGCAGCCGCCATCTCTTTACAGAAAAGCTGGATCGAACGGATCGCATCGTCATTGCCCGGGATCGGGAAGTCGATCAGGTCCGGATCACAGTTGGTATCGAGCGGTGCGATGACCGGGATACCCAGGTTGCGCGCTTCTTTGACGGCGATGTGTTCTTTGACCGCATCGATGACGAACATCATGTCCGGCAGTGTTTTCATGTGGCGGATACCGCCGAGATACGACTCGAGTTTCTCTTTCGTACGTGCCATCATCAGGGCTTCTTTTTTCGTCAGCAGTTCGATCTGGCCGCTCTCTTGCATCTGCTCGATGACCTCGAGTTTGCGGATCGATTTCTGGATCGTCGGGAAGTTGGTCAGCATCCCGCCGAGCCAGCGGTTGTCGACGTAAGGCATGCCGCAGCTTTCCGCCGCTTCTTTGACAGAAGTACGCGCCTGTTTTTTCGTACCGACGAAGATGATTGTTTTGCCCTCTGCCGCTGCGTCCGCTACAACTTGATACGTGTTGCGGAAATAGCGCAGGGTTTTCTGCAGGTCGATGATGTAAATGTTTTTACGGACACCGAAGATGTATTTTTTCATTTTCGGGTTCCAGCGACGTGTCTGGTGGCCGAAGTGCACACCGCACTCGAGAAGGTCTTTCATTGTTACCATAATATGGTCCTTTTGGCATCGCATCTTTGAGGTGCGATTTAAAATTAAAATACCGGTTCGCTTCAATGCCCCCGGCAGTCCCCTTCTATTTTTTCAGAAGAGCTGCACCGATTTTTGGGTTTGGCACCTGAGATCTTGTTCTCCGACGGAAAACTACCGTATTTAGAGAAAATCGCGGAATAATAGCTTATCTACACTTAAGATATCGTTAAGTATTGATTATAATGGAGCGGAACTTCCGAGGCAGATCCGACCGTGGTGCCGAAGAGGCTTTCAATTTCATTTTATATTATATTAGGTAGGCTTGTAAGATAAATGTGATTCATTTGTTTTTCTTATGAATAGGATTAGCTGTCCGGAAAAACAAATACTGCATGTACAAGGAGTCTAAATGAAAACACCATTGATCTTTTCCGTTGCTGCCGCGGCAGTTCTGAGCGTCGGCCTCCAGGCCGACGAAACGTCCGATCGCATGGAGGCGATGCAGACGCAGATCGAACAGCTGCAAGAAGAGCTCTCCGCACTCAAGGAGGCCGGGGAAGCTGCCGCCGAAGAGACAGACGACGAGGAAGAAGGTGATGAAACCGAAGAACGCCTGAGCGACCTCGAGGACCAGGTCAGTAACATCAACCGTAATACGGCCGGCAGCCACCTCAAGTTCGGCATTGATTTCCGTACGGCCGTCGACAACCTGCAGTACAAGATGGCGGCAAAAGACGCCGACGGAGAGGACACACAGGGCAACGACGCCTTCCTGACCAACCGTCTCTGGATCAATATGGACTGGCTGGCAACGGAAAACATGAGTTTCACCGGACAGCTCGCCTACAACAAAGCGTTCGGATACCGCAGCGGTTTCGGCGAAAACAACTATCCGGGCTTCGAGACCTTCGACTGGATCACAAACGAAAATGCCTATGACGATGTCGTCCGCATCCGTTCGGCCTACTTCTTCTACCGCAACGACACCTTCCTGGGCACCGACATCCCGTGGACCTTCAGCATCGGCCGCCGGCCCTCAACCAACGGCCACCTCATCAACCTGCGTGACGACGACCGGGCCGCTTCGCCGATGGGGCACAATATCAACGTCGAATTCGACGGCATGAGCGCGAAGTTCGGTTTCGAGGAACTGACCGGCATCGAGGGGATGTACATCAAGTTCTGCGCCGGACGCGGCGGCACCAACGCCAATGCGAAATTCTTTACCGTGGATATGAATTCGAGCGCACCCGTTCCTAACGCGCCGTATGCCTACAATGACAATGATCATGTCGAAAACATCGATTTGGCCGGCCTGATCTTCGTGCCGTACGACGACGGCCAGTACAGCATCGGGACCCAGTACTACTATGCGGCCCATCTGATCGATGCGGACATCGACGGCGGCCAATTCAAGGGGATGCAGGATGTCGGGAACATGCACGCGCTGACGGCGAACTTCATGGTTTACGGCATCGGCGACGGCTGGAGCGACTTCCTGGATGAAACGATCTTCTTTGCCAGCGGGGCATGGAGCTTCACCGAACCGAAAGACGGCGTCGCCGGCGGCATGCTCGGCTCGGAAGAGCGCAAGACGGGCTACTCCTACTGGGCCGGTCTCCAGGTCCCGACGATGGTCACCGATATGGGACGCATCGGCTTCGAATACAACCACGGCAGCAAATACTGGCGCTCCATCACCTACGCGGAAGATACGAACATCGGGTCCAAAGTCGCCGCACGCGGGGACGCCTACGAGGCATACTACACCGACTACCTGATCGAGGACGTCTTCAGCTTCCAGATCCGCTATACGTACATTGATTACAAATATGCCGGCTCCAACGGTTTCTTCGGCGGCAGCACGGGCACACCGTACGAGATCGACGAAATGGCGACAAGCTCGGATATGAATGAAGCCTACATGGCACAGTTTACACCTGACACGGCACAGGACATCCGTTTCTACCTGCGCTACCGCTACTAAGCGCCTGCCCTTCGGGCGGTGCCGCTGCATTCAGTCTTCAGCAAAAAACAATCCGAATTGTCTTTTACTGAAGGCTTTCAGCCGGCAGGGCCGGCGGAGCTTTGTCAGCCGTTCTGCAGCTCTTCAAGCTTCTTCTTGACCTCTTCGACGTGAACGATCTCGTATTTGACCTTGTTCTTCGAACGTTTCTGGCGCACTTTGACGTTGTCCCACGCCGCGGCAATTTTCCCGTCGGGGTCGATGATATAGGTGCTGCGCACGATCCCCATATACTCTTTGCCGTAGTTTTTCTTCAGACGCCAGACGCCGTACTCCTCCATCATCGCATGCTCCGGGTCGCTGAGCAGCGTGATTTTCAGTCCCTGCTTTTCGATAAAGCCTCGGTGCACTTTCGGCGAATCCGCACTGACGCCGAAAATAACGGCGTTCAGATCTTTAAAGTCCGGCAGCTGTTCGCTAAAATCGCACGCCTCGGTCGTACATCCCGGCGTATTATCCTTCGGGTAGAAATAAAGCACGATCCATTTGCCCTTGAGATCACGCAGGCAGATCTCCACCTCATCCTGGTTTTCCAGACAAAAATCCGGCGCAGCGGTATTGACTTCGAGCATCATAATCTCCTTGGTTTTTTTGGGAATCATACCATACCCTCGGAGGGGGCGGGTAGTGATAAGTGATTGGTAATGGGTAGCTATGTAAATGGGGTTATGAGTTGATGGGGTGATGGGTCGTTAGTCGATGGACAATGGTCTATTGGTTCGCTTCGGTTCCCGAAGCGCGTTAATTAAATCGACTCCTGTCGTTGAGCGCTCCTTGTAAGCCGTTCCGGAGGCCATAAAGCCGGGAGGAACGAGCGATTCGCGAAACGACGATTTTCTTTCGCTTCGTTTCTTTGTAAAAAGAAAGGAAGAAGCAGGTTGGATGATGGGTGTATGGGTTCGGCCTGCGGCCTTATGGGGTCATGGGCGAGGATGACGCGTCATCCTTTTTCTTCTTCTTAACGCTTAGCGCTACAAAAATGCTCGTCCGAAATCTCGATGTCGGGAAACGCATGCAGCAGCATATCGGCGGCGATGCCGTTGCCTTTCCCGATCTCGTTCCCTGCTTCATCCAGAATCGGCGTCGTGCCGAGCCCGCAGCTGGGGGATTTGGATTTGAGGATCATCCTTGTCGCATCCGGATGCGCTTTGATCAATTGCTCGACCTGCTCGATGAGCGCATCCGTCACGTCGGCCCCGTCGGCATCCTTTCGGACCCGCAGGCCATGATCCTCGGTAGCGACGACGCTGATGCGGCCGCGCGGCGTCCCGAGTACCGGTGCCTCGGGACAAAAGGGGACGACCTCTTTGTCTCTGAGAAACCCGATCACGCCCTCGTGTGCTTTTTCAGCGCCGTCATACCGGCATTTTTCGCCCAACAAGCAAGCGGAGACAACGACTTTTCCCGGTTTCACACCCCTCTCCTTTCGAACGACGTTTTATTGACCGCCCGCCTGCATCAGTTTTGCCACAGACTGCATGGCACAACTGGCCATAGCGGTCGCCAGCATCTTCTCGTCCTTCTCGTTACTCAAATGACCGTCTTCACCGCTTTGCGCCATCTGCATAAATTCCGTTTTGGATTGTTCGGACATTTTGCCGAAACTGGGCGCGGAACAACTGCATATCTCCTGCGCCATCGCTTCACCATGCGGGTTGGCTTTCATATTCTCGTCCTTCATCATTTCAGACAGACAAAGGCTTTCAAAGCTGCTTTCTGACGTTTTATCACTGCATCCGCTTATCAGGAACACCACCGCTGCCGCAGTGAAACACAACACTTTTTTTGTCATGGATCAATCCTCCGTTTATAAGTAACAATACCTCAAATCCGGAAGAATCCACGATTTTCAATATTTATAATCAGATAGTATTGAAAAACGCTTTAGAGGCCTGTTAAGTATCAGGCGATGACGACCGACTTGATCTCCGTCATCTCTTCGATGGCGAACCGGGGACCTTCGCGCCCGACGCCGCTGAGTTTCACCCCGCCGTAGGACTGGATGTCGAACCGCAGTGTCGGCATGTCGTTGATGACGACCCCGCCCGCTTCGAGCTCGTCGATGGCACGCTGTGCAAGATCGAGGCGGTTCGTGAAAACGGAGAACTGCAGGCCGTACGGCGAATCGTTCATACGCGGGCACGCCTCATCGAAGCCGTTGACTTTGACCAGAGAGACGATCGGCGCAAAGACCTCTTCGCAGACAATGGCCATCTCGTCAGTAACGTCCGCCATGACCGTCGGATGGAACATCGTCCCCTCGCATTTGACCTCGGTCATCGCTCTCGCCCCTTCGTCAAGCGCGCTCTGTACCCATGAAAGTGCACGCTCCGCTGCTTCTTCATTGATCAGCGGCCCCATAAACGTATCGTCGTCATACGGGGAACCGACGACAAGCTTTTGCGTCTCCGCAGCCATCTTTTCGGCAAACGCCTCGTACACCGCCGCATCGACATAAATGCGCTGCAGGGAAATACAGACCTGGCCGGAATTGACAAAAGCCCCCAATGCGCAGCGCTGCGCCGCCAGGTCAAGGTCCGCGTCTTTGTCGACAAACGTCGCGGCATTTCCGCCGAGCTCCAGGCTGACTTTTTTGATCCCGGCGCTTTTGGTGATGATGTTGCCCACCGGTACCGAGCCGGTGAAGCTGATCTTTCTCGGAATGTCGCTGCTGACCAGCGCGCTCCCGACTTCCGCATCCCCGTAGACGACGCTGAGCGCGTCTTTGACCGCATGCGGGCTTTCGATAAAGAGGCGGGCGAACTTGTAGGCCGTCATCGGCGCCTCGGGCGTCGGTTTGAGCACGACCGTATTGCCGGCCACCAGGGCCGGGGCGAGTTTGTGGGCAATCAGGTTCAGCGGAAAGTTGAACGGCGTGATCGCGGCAATGACCCCGACCGGTTCGCGCACGAAAAAGGCCGTCGTCTTTTTCCCGCTTGGCATCGCGTCTGTATTGACCGTTTCGCCGTGCATCGTGCGCATCGTCTCGGCGGCCAGCGTCACCGTTTCGATGCAGCGCTCGACTTCCACGCGCGAAAACGCGATCGGTTTTCCGACCTCGTCCGTGATCGTTTTGGCAAGATCCTCTTTGTGTTCACGCAGTTTTCCTGCCACGTCGTGCAGCCAGCTGCAGCGCTGCGACAATGTCGATGCTTTTGCGCTTTTGGCCGCCGCCTTTGCGATGGCAAGCGCCTTGTTCGTATCGTCTGCGCTGCAGGCGGGCGCCTTGGAAACCACGCGGTTGTCATAGGGGCTGCGGCGTTCCGTCCACGCCCCCGTCACCGCTTCGCTTGATCCGAAAAATACCTTTGCTTCCATTGCGTTATCCCTCAAACATGAATGTTTCCATTATACAAGGAGCCCGTTAAGCGCCGCGTATATCCCCCTCCATTAACGCTGATTTTAGAGAAAACCTTTTACAATCGAAACAAAAAAGGGCACCTCTAAAAACCCTGTGCCGTTTCAGAGGGCTTTGGAAGCGTGAGGTTTTCTTTGTTTTCTGCGAAGACCTAGCCATAGCTAAGTCAAGTGGAAAACGAAGGAAAAGTCGTGCTTCCAAAGCCCTCCCGAAGGGCGAAACAGAGAAAAACCATACTCGGCGTTGCCGCTTCTCGACTTGGCAATTGCCAGGCCTTCAAAGCGTCGCCTTGATTATGACTTTCTTTGTTCCGCTGAAACCGTACAGGGTTTTTAGTGGTGCCCTTAAAAGGATCGACATGCTCAATCTTGAAATCATGCCGGGCGAACTCGGCGTCCGTCCCCCCGTCACGAAACCCCATCCGGGCTTTTACCATCAGGTCGGCGAGGAGCGTTTCCGCAAACTCGTGGACGATCATTACGAACTGATCCGCGACAGCGACATCGCCTTTTTGTTCCCTGTTAATGACGAGGACGACTTCCAGCAGGCCAAAGACAATGCCGCGGATTTCTTCATCCAGATCTGCGGCGGACCGGACTACTTCAAACAGCACCGCGGCGAACCCAGAATGGTCGGCCGACACGCACCGTTCCGCATTGACGAGCACGCCCGCCGCCGATGGCTGGAGTTCTACGCGGAACTCCTGCCCCAGCTTGTCGAGGAAGGGGTCAACGAGGAGTACGTGCAGTCTTTTTGGGACTATCTGAATGTTTTCTCTACCTGGATGATCAATACACCATCCAAATAGAGAAAACTCGACTCCGCCGGCGGTCCTTCGGACATCGCCTCTGGTTCCGCCCCTAAAAACGCCAAGCAGTTGGCCTTTTCTTAACGGGGCTCACCGGGATGATCAATACGCCATCCAATTCTCGCATTAGGTGATAGATCAAGGATGACATGTCATCCTTGATCTGCTCTTCACCCCATAACCCCAT
>JARROU010000044.1:0-16136 GCA_037383585.1 Campylobacterales bacterium
AAGTGAAGCTTGCCCGCTGATCGCAGGCTTCCTCGAATCTCATTCTAAAGGAGCTTCCATGTACAGAGCAGTGTTTTTGCTGACGCTTTTGTTCCTCCTGGCCGGCTGTTCAAGCCTGCAGGTGAAAAGCGACTATGACCCGGACTTCGATTTCGAACCGCTGGCATCCTTTGCCGTTGTCTACCCGGTCACTCACGGGGGCAGTACCTTGACGCAGTCGCGCATCGCCGATGCGATCACGGAGCAGATGCTCCGAAAAGGCTACCGGAGTGCCGAAAAATCCGACGCCGATTTCATCATGCTTTTCCATACCGACATCACCAGCAAAAAGCAGATCATCACCGATTACCGGACGGTCGGCTTCTACCCTTATTACGGCTATGCCTACGGTACGGTAACGGTCCCCGTGCAGCACGACTATTATTACGATGAGGGCAAGATCATCATCGATGCGCTCAATCCCGACGGCAACCGGATTTTCTGGCGTGCCGTAAGCACGGACCGGCTGAAAACGTTCGATACGCCGGACGAACGCATCGCCTACATTCGAAACGTCGTCGGCGCGATGCTGGAATCGTTTCCCGGCAAAAGCAAAGAGCCCTGATCCCGCAGAGCGGCCTGAGATCTTGAAAAAAACTGTTCTTTTTGTTCAATTCAATTGAATGGAAAAAAAGCTGCTTTTTTCGCTAATATATCCGCTTTCTAAATAAGGAGTAAGTATGATCGAGCTGCTTGGCGTTTTCTACGCGATCGTCGGTGTGACCGGCTACAGTATGTATTTCTATCATAATACCGGCGACAGAAAGCATTAATAATGTGCGGCGGGCGCTGTCCCGCCGCTGCTCTTCCTCTCACTATTGCGCTACCATTGCCTTACGTCAACCGCAATCGAACGCACGTTTCTCATTGACCCCATCCCCCGCTGCGAGCCTAACGATCACTTCCCGGAGTTGCAAGATGGATCTTTTCCGTTACTTCGTTGCGTTTGACGAAATCCGCGCCCATGCTGATGATGAACGAAGAGGCCTCTTCCAGCGTCAAAGACACCTTGACGGTCAGCTCTTCCTTGACCAGGACCGTGTAGCCGCTGGTCGGGTTCGGTGAGGTCGGGATGAACAGCACGCTGATGCCGTTATGGCGGTTGAGCACATACGCGGGCACCCAGACATCCGCTTTGGGGTATTCGACCAGCACCACCTCTTTCTTGCCCGAATCGTCCTTGCCCGTCAGCATATTGGAGATTTTTCTCGAGAAGGAATAGATCGTGCTGACGGCCGGTATCCGTTCGAACTGATGGTCGGTAGGCACTGAGGCCGACGTTTTTCAAGAAATTGACGACCAGAAGAACGACGACGAGCGGGAAAAAGGAAAGCGCTCCCACGAACAGGAAGCGGACCATTTTCTTCAGGGCTTTGCTCATTTACCGCAGCGCTCCTCCACGTTCAGCGCGAAGGCGATGTTGACGTCCTGCCAGGTTTTGCCCGCATGCAGATCGTAACAGGCGCGGTTGATCGACGTCAGTGCATCCAGCGCCCCGAAATCGCCGAGGTCGATCACCCCGGCCGCTTTGAACAGACCGTTCTCATACGTATAGGCCATCGGGACATTGAGTCCCTTTCCGTTCATCAGCACTTCCACCAGAACGATTTTTGCAACCTCGTCGATGTCGACGATGCGCGCTTCGAGCATCTGCCCGTCCATCTGGTTAAAAAAGAACTGTACCAGCTTCGCGTCGCGGCTGCCGTTGCCCGAATCGACGTTGTTCGTCTGGATCATGACCTGCGCGCCTTTGAGCAGCTGCGTCAGCGACGCGGCTTTGTCCGCACCTTTGTAGACGATGGAACGGAACGTACCGTTCACCCCTTTTTTCATCGGCGTCTTGAAGGCCGTCCAGTTGACGCTTACGTCGCTGTTTTTCGTGTAGCTGCAGTCGGCCGATACCAGCGTGGCGGTCGCAACGGCGGCTAATAAGATCTTTGTCATGGAACACTCCCGAAGTTTTTCGGTTATTATAACTGCCATTGTTTAATCGCGTATTCGTCAAGCCGTTCGAGATGCTCGACGAGCGGCTTGAGCATTTTTTTACGCCGATGTCGCATCTGCATTCGGTCAACAACAGCGACAAGACGCAGGAGGTCTACACCGCCGTCCTGCCACTGCTGACGGAGTACGGCACCGAGGTCAGCCAGAACCTCGAGATCTACAACGCCTTCAAGGCGATCAAGCAAAATCAATACGACCTGCTCACCCCAGAACAGCAGCGCGTCGTCGATCTCAATCTCCAGGGCTTCGAGCTCAGCGGCGCCCACCTGGACGAGGCGAGCAAAAAACGCCTCGCCGAAATCAACCTGCGAAAAAGCGACCTTTCCAACCGCTTCTCGCAGAACCTGCTCGATGCGACCAACGCGTTCGAATATATTGTCACCGACCCGGCCGACGTCGAGGGGCTGCCCCGGAGCGACCGTGATGCCGCCGCATTTGAGACGGATGACGGCAAAACCGCCTGGAAATTCACGCTGCAGATGCCTTCTTACATCGCCTACATGACCTACGGCCCCAACCGCGAAATCCGCGAAGCGCTCTACAAAGCCTATACGACCCGCGCCCCGGAAAACGCCGAGATCATTGACGAAACCCTTTCACTCCGGCGCGAAACGGCGCGGCTGCTGGGCTTTGAAACCTTCGCAGAACGATCACTGGCGACCAAGATGGCAAAAGATCCCGAGACCGTCCTTGCCTTTTTGGGTGAGCTGGCCGCCGCCTCGATGCGTCAGGGGCAGCGCGAGCTCTCCGAGCTTCGCTCCTTCGCCGCGACGGACGAGCTGGAGAGCTTCGATACCGCCTATTACGCCGAACGGCTGAAAAAAGCGCGCTACGATATCGATGAAGAGGAGTACCGCCCCTACTTCGAACAGAACTCCGTCGTCGAAGGACTCTTCGAGTTCCTGCACCGGCTGTTCGGCATCAGCATCCGCCCCGCCGAAGGGGTTGCACTGTGGGACAAAACGGCCACGGCGCACGACATCTATGTCGACGAGAAGCTCCGCGCCCGCCTCTACCTCGACCTCGAAGCGCGCCCGAGCAAACGCGGGGGTGCGTGGATGCACAACTGGCAGAGCCACTGCATCGACGAGCACGGCGAAGAGCAGCTCGCCTCCGCCTTTATCGTCTGCAACTTCCCGCCCGCTTCCGAGACCGCCCCTTCGCTGCTGCGCCACGACGACGTCGTCACCCTCTTTCACGAAACGGGCCACGCCATCCACCATCTGCTCAGCACCGTCGATGAAAACGGCGTCAGCGGCGTCAACGGAGTCGAATGGGACGCCGTAGAATTCCCGTCGCAGTTCCTGGAAAATTTCGCCTACGAGCCGCAGGTCCTCAAGCTGTTCGCCAAGCATCATGAGACCGGCGAGATCATCAGTGATGTCATGATCGACAAACTGGTCCGCGCCAAGAACTTCCAATCGGCGATGGCGATGCTGCGCCAGCTCGAGTTCGCCCTGTTCGACTTCACCCTGCACATGGAGGAAGCCCCGGACGTGCAAAAAACACTCGACGCCGTACGCGAACGCACGGCCCTGCTCAAGCCGCCGTCGTACAACAAATTCCAAAACGGTTTTTCGCATATCTTCGCCGGCGGCTACGCGGCGGGCTATTACAGCTACAAGTGGGCCGAAGTCCTCAGCGCCGATGCCTTCTTCGCCATCGTCGACCAGGGCGTTTTCGATACGGCAATCGGCCGCGACTACCTCGATGTCATCCTCGGACGCGGCGGAAGCGAGAGCATGCGCGTGCTCTTTTACAAACTGATGGAGCGCGAGCCGGAGCCCCGCAGTCTGCTGAGACTCAGCGGCATTGAGGCATGACCCGCCTTGTTGCGGTGCTGTTACTGCCGCTGATGCTGTTTGCAGGAGAGACCATGCGCATCGCGACTTACAACGTTGAGAACCTCTTTGATCTGCAGCGCAGCGGGAACGAGTACGCCGAGTACATCCCCAACACGCCGTGGCAGTGGAACGCCAAAAACTACCGCATCAAGCTCAAAAACATCGCCCGCGTCATCGCCGACATCCAGCCCGACGTAATCGGCCTGCAGGAGATCGAATCGATGCAGGCGCTGCGCGACCTTCAGGCCGAACTGAACCGGGCCGGGCTCTACCTGCGCTACCGCGCCATCGCCGACGCCAAGCCCAGCAGCGTCAAGACCGCCCTGCTCTCGCGCCTCCCCATCAAGGTCAAACGCGAGATCCAGGTCACCAACGGCAGACGCATCCGCAATATCCTCGAAGTGCGGCTCGACACCGGCGGCGAACCGCTCTACGTCTTCGTGAACCACTGGAAAAGCAAGTCGGGCCCGGAAAGCCTGCGCCTACTTTCGGCCAAGGCACTGAAAAAGCGGCTCGATGCCCTGGGCGACGTCTCCTACGTGCTGCTGGGCGATTTCAATTCCGACTATGATGAAAAGCACCTTTTCGTACGCAAACGCAAGCACAACGACACAAACGGCGTCACGGGCATCAACGACGTTCTCAAAACGATGATAAACGAGAAGGGGGTCGGCTACGCGCAGCTGAAAAGCTGCAACTCCTGCGCCTACAATCTCTGGTACGAACTGCCGGGCCTGCAGCGTTGGAGCCACAATTTCTACGGCCAGAAAGAGGCGCTGGACCATATCATCATCTCTCCCGCGCTGGCCGACGGGAAAGGGAACGAATACATAAAGGGGAGTTTTAAGCGCTTCCATCCCGATTACCTTTTCACCAAAAAAGGCGCGCTCTACCGCTGGCAGCGCAGCCGCACGTACCCCAAACACCATATCGGCAGGGGTTTTTCCGATCACCTTCCGATCTTCGCGGACTTCTCGCTGGAGTGAATTGTTTTTTCATGGGCCTGCGGCGGTATCGATTTGCTATATAATAGGCATTATGGAACACAGCGGCCTTCTTAAATCCTACCTGATCCAGCAGCTCACAGCGGCAAAAAAACAGCTGGAGATGATCGGCCCCGACGCCGATCACGAAAACCTGCACCAGTTCCGTGTAGCCCTGCGCCGTTTTCGATCGGTGCTTTCCGCTTACTCACGGGACTTTTACGCCGTCGATGCCGTGGCGAAATCGATGGTAAAGGTGACCAATCCGCTGCGCGAAACGGACGTGTTTCTCGCGTCGGTCGATGCCAAACAGTACCCGAAACTGCACAAAGCGCTGAGGGCGTTTCGAAAAAAGCAGTACAAAGCCGTCTGGAAAGCCGATACGGCGGTGCGTTTCGACCACACCCTGGTACAGCTGATTTCCGATTTTTCCGAAATCAAACTCGATCCGGGGAAAAAACAGCTGTTCCACGTTGGGAAATCGCTATACGCCTCGGCGGAAAAAGCACGGAAAAAACTGACGAAAAAGTCCGATGAAGAAAGAATCCACGAAGTAAGGCTGCGCTACAAGCAGGTCCGCTACGTCCTCGAATTTCTGGATTCATCCGGTCTCGTTGACGAAACGAAAAAACTCAAAAAGGTCAAAAAACTTCAGGAGCATTTCGGCGCGATTCAGGATGCGGTCAACCAGCTCGATTGGCTGAAAGATTTTTGCACAACACACCCTTCGGACGAATGCCGGGATCTCTACAAGAGACGCAAGAAGGCGTTAAAACGTCTCAAAAAGACCTTTGAACTCTAAATGCCGGCGCTATAGAAGGCGTTTATAGCGGCCGAGCTTCACCGGTTTTCCGGCCTTCAGGTCCCGCTCGATCTCGTTGATGATCTCCCCGTATTTTTCAGTGTCGTGCATGGCAAGATAGGCGGCGAACTTTTCGGGGTCTCTGCACTGCATCAGCTTTTTCGGCAAAGCCGCGTGCTCCTTTTCCGCCCCGACGGGCAGCAAAAAGCGTCCGATAACGATGCCGGCGCCCAGCGCCAGCAGCAGGTGCAGCCACGACCAGCTCCAAGTATCCGGTTTCGTGCCGCTTTGGGCGGCATCCGCCGGCACCGCGGAGGGACGGACGGCCGCGGGGCGGACCGTCACGGTGACCGGTTCGCTCTCAAGCGTCACCGTCCGGTTCTGCTCGGTATCGTAATAAGCGCGTTTTAAAGAGGGCAGCGTGAAGTTCCGGTCGGAAACGATCGCGAACTGCTGGGTGATGCTCCCCTCAAACCCCCGGTCCCCGATCTTCAGCCGCTTCTGCTCGCCGTCGGAAAACTGCCGGACGCCGGGAATGTCAAAGTTGAAAGCCGGCATTGTATCGATGTTCCCGTAGCCGTGAAGTTGCACGCGCACCTGTACGGGCGCATAGGCCTCCGCCGTTTTTTTGTCGACGTCGACGCTGAGCTGAAGGTGGCCGGCGTAAACGTTTTCATGCGGTGAAACCGTAACGCTGACGGGCGGCAGATCAACCTTTTTGGTCGTATAGGCGATCTTTTCGACGTTGTCCCGCCCGATCACCGTGTTTTCGATGGAAGCCTTCGTCGTGTGTTCCATCGATGCGCTGAGCGCAAGCGTCAGCTTCCCCGCTTGTTTCGGAAAAACGATAAAACGGTAGCGGTTGACCCGTTTCCCATCGACGATCTGCTCACGGGCACGCTCGAGTACCAGCCGGTACGCTTCCGTCTCCGCCGGCGGATCGAACGCGATGATGTATTCGTAGCCCTCCGTGCTGAAACGACAGACGTATTCGACGGCGACCGCTTCGAACTGCGCCGCCTGCGTTTTCGACTGCGTCGCGCTCCATTGATAGGTCGTCTGCGCGAACAGCCACACCGGCAGCAGCCACAGCAGGGCGGCCGCCCCCCTACCACGGTTTCGTTTCATGTACACTCCTTTGGTTGATCAGTTCATACTGTTTCGAGCTGAGCGTGCTGCTGCCCTTGTTCGAAAACTCCAGCTGCGCTTCGCGCTCGACCTTTTTGCCCTGCGAACCGGCACCCCGGTTGCGCTCTGCCGCACTTTGCTGATTGCTTCCGCCGCCCTCTTTTTGCCGGCCGCTCTGCTCCTGCGATCCTTCTTCTTCCTGGTCCTGAACGCGTTTTTTGCCTTCCTGCCTTCCGGTCAGCATATGATCCTGCTCTTCGGCATAAAGAATGTGCATCATGTTTTCAAGCGCCGCCTCGTCATAATACAGTGCAAGCGAACGGGCATAGGCGTCGCGGGCCTTCGCAAACTCCTTGAGCCGCACCAGCGTATTGCCCCGGTTGAACCAGACCCGTGCCGCCGCTTCGGCACCCGGGGCCTCGACGGCACGGTAGAGCTGCAGCGCGCGTTCATATTCCCCCGCACGGTACCAGGCATTGGCGGCGTTGTAGCGCGCCGCCGCGCCCGGCATCGTTTCAAACAGCTCCGCGCTTCGGGTGTAATCCGCCCCTTCGTAGCTCGCAAGGGCACGCTCGGCTGCCGTCGCGTTCCAAAACGCACCGCTCAGCACGGCCAGAAGCGCGGCCAGGAAGAGCAGTGCCGAGAGCAGGAAGCGTTTCCCTCCCATCCGGGCCCGCAACGCTTTCGCGCCTCCGCTCAGGAGTGCGGCTATAGCGCCGGGCGTGGAAAGGACATGGGCAAAACGTCTATGCACGGAACCTCCTCAGTCGTGAAACCAGATCCGTCATCCCCAGCATGGCCGCCAGCAGTGCCAGGGCGAGCGGATAGTAAAACAGCTCCCGGTAGAGGACAATCTTCGTTTTGGACAAGACGTCCCGGCTGCCCTGGCTGCGGATCGCATCCAGAAGCGCCGCCGCATCCGGGCCTTCGACCGTGACCCCGCCCGTCGCATCGGCCAGGGCGCGGATCGCATCGTTGCGGGTCGTGACGACGATGCCGCCCGCTTCATCGCGCAGCAGCTTTCCGTTGCCGGCGCTGAGGGTGCTCCCCGCGGCGGTGGCCAGCAGCACGACGTTGACGATCAAGCCGTGTTCCCGTGCCCACGCGGCCTCCTGCGAATAGCCGAGTTCGTCTCCGCCGTCGGTCATCAGGACGACGATGGGGTGTTGTGAACGCGAAAGCTTCCGCGAGAGCTTCAGGGCATTGCCGATATGCGTTCCCCTTGTGAGGACCATCGACGTATCGAGCCCGGAAAAGAGGTGCAGCAGCAGTTCGTCGTCGCGCGTCAATGGGGAGAGGATGATGGGATTGGTCGTAAACGCCACGACGCCGAAGCGGTCTTCGTCGTCAGCCTGCACCACCGATGCCAGCAGCTGCCGGGCGGCGTCAAGGCGGTTGGGGGCGATATCGGCCGCCTGCATGGAACGGGATAGGTCCACTGCGAAGACGACGTCGCTGCCGCGCCGCTCGATGTCGACGGGGGCCTGGGGAATCACCGGGCGCGCGAGCGCGATCACGATGAAGACGCCCGACAGCGCCAGCAGGATGCTTCGGGCATTCCAGACCGGAGGCGTCTTCGTTTTGCGACGGTACAGCAGGTAAAACGCGAAAAATGGCAGCAGCCAGAACCACAGGGGATAGAGTACGGTCATGCTTCGGCCTCCCTGCGCCATAAAAAGAGCATCAGAACCAGCGCGGCGCCAAGCGGCCACATGTAGTAGTGCTCCTTGCGAAGATAGCGCTGCGCTTTGATCTTGGAGCGCTCGAGGCCGTCGATCGCATCGTAGACCTCCGAGAGTTGTTCGGGGTCGTAGGCGGCAAAAAACACCCCGCCGCTCTCGCCGGCGATCTTTTTGAGCATCGCTTCATCGAACTCCCCTTTGCGGCCCATGCCGACCGTATAGATCCGTATGCCGCGCTGCTTCGCCAGCGCCGTCGCTTCTTTGGGCGAAACCCGTCCGCTGTTGTGCTCGCCGTCGGTCAACAGAATGACAACTTTCGAAACGGCCTTTGAACGCTGCAGTGCCCGGACGCCCATTGCGATCCCCTCGCCGATGGCCGTATTTTCCCCCGCCATGCCGTAACCGAGATAGTCCAACATCTCCGCGACACCCGCTTTTTCATAGGTGACCGGCGACGCGATGAAAGCAAAATCCCCGAACACGACGACCCCGGCGTTGTCCCCGATGCGTTCCAGGATAAAACGCTGCGCGATCCTTCGGGCGATGTCGAACCGGCTTTCGCGAGTCTGCGGATCGAATCCCGACGCCCCCATCGAGCCGCTCGCGTCGATCGCGAGCACGACGTCGACCCCTTCGCGGTTGAGCGGGTCGTCCCGGTCGACCGTCACTGGAGACGCCAGTGCAACCACGAGCAGCAGCGCCGCCAGATAGCGCAGGATCCACAACCATTTCAGCCAGCCTCTGCGCACGGCAAACAGGTGCAGGTGCACAAAATAGCGCGGGGCCGGCCGCAAAGTCATGCGGAATTCTAACGAAGAAAGTCTGGATATTCTCGTATAAAAAGCCGAACCGGAATGCCCCAAAGCCATATTTCAGCGTATTCCAGAATAAAATTTTGTTTTATTAATCTACTTTGATAGTATAATATAATTTAATATAGTAAAACCAAGGGGGACGCATTGAAAAGTCTCATTCGAAACCGCCGCAATGATCAGCCCGACGATGCATTGCTAAAAGACGACCCCGCAATCAAGAACTACACGCTGGGAATCGACATCGGCTCTACGACGGTGAAGTACGTCGTCTGTGACGAAACGTTCCGAATCCACGCGAAAGCCTATACGCCCCATGACACCAGGCAGGCGGCCACGCTGCTCACACTGCTCCAGGAACTCGCTTCGGCCCGTCCGGACGTCTATGAAGGGATAAAACGGGTCTACATTACGGGCTCGGGGGCTTCGCTGATCGCCCCGACGATCAACGCGCGCTTCGTGCAGGAAGTCAACGCCGTCGTCCTGGCGGTCGAGCACCTCCATCCCGAGGTCAATGCGGTCGTGGAGCTCGGCGGCCAGGACGCCAAGATCATCCACTTCAAACCCTGCGAAAACGGTACGAAAACGGCGCTGACCTCGATGAACGACAAGTGCGCTTCGGGGACGGGGGCCACGATCGAAAAATGTACGATGAAAGCGGGCTTAGGCGCCGACGAGCTCCAGGCGCTGGCGTTTGACCCCGGCAAGCTCCATCACGTCGCCGCCAAGTGCGGCGTCTTTGCCGAAACGGACATCGTCAACCTGATCAAAACCTCGGTTCCTTCCAATGAGATCATGAACTCCCTCGCCGACGCGATCGTCATGCAGAACCTCACCGTACTGACGCGGGGCAATACCCTGATGCCCAACGTCTTATTGCTGGGCGGCCCGAACACCTATCTGCCCTTTTTGCAGCAGTGCTGGCGGCTGCGCATCGCACAGCTGTGGGACGAACGGGGCATCGACTACGACCCGGCCCATCTCGACGCGCTGGTCATCGTGCCCGAAAACTCCCAGTATTATGCGGCGCTCGGCGCGGTGATCTTCGGCGAAGGCGAAGCCGCCCACAATCAGACGTTCTCGGGGCTGCTGGCCCTCAAAACGCTCGTTGAGAGCGGCGGCGCGGTTGTGAACAGCCGGAACGACACCCCGTTGGCGCAGAGCGAAGCAGAGCTTGCCGCCTTTAAAAAGGCCTATACCGTCCCGGCGTTCACGCCCGTACGGCCGGAGCGGGAACGGGAGTGCTATCTGGGCATCGACGGCGGTTCGACCAGTTCCAAGGCGGTACTGATCGACCAAGACGGTACCCTGCTGGCCAAAGCCTACCAGCTCTCCAGAGGCAATCCGATCCAGGACACCCTGGAGCTGCTGCAGCAGTTGCAGGCCCTCGACCCCCGCGGCCGCCATAAAATCAAAGGGCTCGGAGTGACGGGGTACGCGGCCGACGTGCTGGAGGGGGCGCTCAAGGCGGACGCCAACGTCGTCGAGACGATCGCGCACATGCGAAGCGCCCAGCAGGTCTTCGGCAACGGGATCGACGTCATCTGCGACATCGGCGGACAGGACATCAAGGTGCTCTTTTTGGAAAACGGCATGATGAAAAATTTCCGCCTTTCCAACCAGTGCTCCGCCGGAAACGGTACGCTGCTGCAGAGCATGGCAAAACAGTTCGGCGTCGCGATGGAATCGTACGCGGACGTGGCCTTCAGTGCGACGCTGGCCCCGCGCTTCAACTACGGGTGCGCCGTCTTCCTCGACACGGACCGCGTCAACTTCCAAAAAGAGGGCTATAGCAAAGAGGAGCTGTTCGCGGGCATCGCCAAAGTCCTGCCCAAAAACGTCTGGCAATACGTCGTACAGGCGCAGAACCTCAAGGCCCTGGGAAAACATTTCGTCCTCCAGGGCGGCACGCAGTACAACCTGGCCGCGCTGAAGACGCCGGTAGACTACATCAAATCCCACGTGCCCGACGCGACGGTCGACGTGCACCCGCACTGCGGGGAAGCGGGGGCGTTCGGCGCGGCCCTTGAAGCCAGGGATGCCGTAAAAAGACGGGGGCATGCCACCTTCGTCGGAATGAAAGCCGCACGGCAGCTCACCTATACGTCCCGGACCGACGAATCGACGCGCTGCCAGTTCTGCAGCATCAAGTGTTCGCGCACTTTCATCGACACCCGGACCCCGCTGACGGACACCGTGCGCTACATCGCCGGCTTCTCCTGCGAAAACGGCACCGTGGCGTCCGCGGACGAACTCAAATCGCTCAAACGCTCCAGGAAAACGCTCCGCGAGCAGACGCCGAACCTCGTTCAGAGCGAATCGGTCGATCTCTTCGCTTCGTGCTATGCGCTCGACCCGTTGCCGACCGGCAAAACAAGGATCAGCGAACAGAGGGTCAGAACAACGCTCGGCGGCTGGGGACCGACGCTGCGCAAAAACGTCGACAGAGCGTTCCGGGTCGGCACCGAGCAGAACAGAGCGTACCGCAAGGGGCTGCATATCGCCATTCCGAAAGTGCTCAACGTCTACAGCGTCGCCCCCTTTCTGCGCACCTACCTGGAGGCCGCGGGCGTCGATCCGAAGCAGATTCTCTTTTCGGACGATTCCAATGAAGACATGTTCTTAGAAGGGGCCAAATACGGTTCCGTGGATTCGTGCTACCCCGCGAAGGTGGCACAGGCGCATGTCTACGGCCTGATGTTCGGAAAGAAAACCGCCAAAAAAGCGCTCGATCATCTCTGGTTCCCGAACATCACCACCCTCCCCGGCTACGTCCGCCATTCGCTCGGTCAGACGGCCTGCCCCATTGTCAGCGGCACCCCGAGGGTCGTCTACAGTGCGTTTACCAAAGAGCAGGATCTGTTTCGAAAACGGGGCGTCGACTACATCGACGATGCGCTCGACTTCGACCATGCGGCGCTGCTGAAACAGCAGCTCTTCGATACCTGGGGCGATCGCCTGAGGCTCACCCGCGACGAGAGCGACTGGGCCGCGGAACAGGCATGGAAAGCGCTCAAAACAAACGACGAGGCGATCGCGCTTCAGGGCAGAAACATCCTCGAAACGGCCGAACGCAACGACGAGATCGTGCTGCTGCTGCTCGGACGCCCCTACCACAGCGACCCCGGGCTCAACCATGAAGTCATGGACCTGTTCCAGTCCCTCGGCTTCAAAACGCTCTCGATGCGGGCCATTCCGAAAGACCCCGGGTATCTGAACCAGTATTTTGCGGAAGACCTCGCCTGCGGATACATTGAGAGTCCCTTCGATATCCGTGACGTCTGGCCGGAGAACTTCTCCACCAACTCCGCGCAGAAGGTGTGGGCGGCCAAATTCGCCGCCCGCCATCCCAACGTCGCCGTCGTAGACCTCTCCAGCTTCAAGTGCGGCCATGACGCTCCCACCTATGCGATCATCGACCGGATCCTCGCCGCCAGCAAGACGCCGCACCTGACGCTGCATGACATCGATGCAAACAAACCGGGCGGTTCCATCAAGATCCGCGTCAAAACCTTTGCCTACACCCTGCAGCAGTATCAAAAGACCCTGTTCGAAAGAAGAAAGAGACGGCCGGCCACGGCCCATGCCAATATCCATGCGGAGGCGCTCCTATGACCAGACCAGTATGCAACAACCTCAAACCCCATATCCCAAGCGACGATCTCTCCTTCCTGCACCAGGAAGTCACCCAGTGGCGCGATACGATCAACAAACGTTTCCTGGCCGAAGACAAGGCGAAAACGACCATCCTTTTCGGCGGGCTCACCCTGCTCCAAGACCAGCTCGTCGCCGCGGCGCTGCAGTCGCTGGGCGAAAGGTATGTCAACCTTCCCAATCCGGACTTCGACTCCTTCCAGACGGGGAAAGCCTACGGGAACCGCGGACAGTGCAACCCAACCTACTTCACGGTAGGGACCCTACCGAATACCGAAAAGCCCTCCGCGACGCGGGCTTTGAAGGGTTCCGCATCTTCAACTTCGAACAGAACAAAGGAATATTCCAGGAGGCGGAGAGCCAAAGCGCACTCGATTTTACGCCGACCTTCTTCATCACGCTTATCAAAGCGGTCGTCATCGGGGACATTCTCAACATCCTCACCTACAAGATCCGTCCGTACGAGCTGCAAAATGGCGCGACGGATATAGCCCTTCAGCGGTGCAAAGCGATTGTCTCTGATGCCTTCGAGCGCCGAAAAAGTCTCGTCCTGGCCCTGTACCGCTGCCGGAAAATTCTCAAAGGCATAAAACTGGACCGCCTTCAGCCCAAAGCGAAAGTCATGATCATGGGAGAGTTCTGGGCGGCGATGACGGAAGGAGACGGCAACTACAACCTGCACCGTTTTTTGGAGGCCGAAGGGGCCGAATGCATCCCGCAGCCCATTGTCAACCGAATCTTTCTCAGCATCTGGGAAGCCGAATATGGCCAGACCAGGACCGCATCCCTGCAAAGCGACACTGCCGGAAACATCGATTTGACCCAGATGAAACAGAAAAGTCTCTTCCTGCTGGCGAGAGCGGCGCTCAAAACGTACATCAAGATCTACACGAAAGCCGTAGGTCTTTACGATTACGACATTCCCGACATGGCGAAACTGGCGGATCTGGCAAAGGAATATTTCCCGCTGGACTCCGACGGCGGTGAAAGGCACCTCGAGGTGGCCCACCTGATCGAAAGCATTACGGAAAACCGCGCGCATCTCACCATCAGCGTCAAACCCTTCGGCTGCATGCCCTCCTCGAGCGTTTCCGACGGCATACAGTCGCTGGTAACAAGCCGCTTCCCCGGATCGAACTTCCTCTCAATCGAAACCTCCGGCGAGGGGGCCGTCAATTTCTATTCCAGGGTGCAGATGGCCCTGTTCAAAGCCAAGCAGTCGGCCAAGGAGGAGTTCGAACGTGTAAAAGCGCCCCAAACCGTTCCGGCAAAAGTACACGACTTTACCTACCAGCCAAAAGGCAAAGCGGCCGGGACTGCGGCACGACTGCTCGATGCGTTGAGAAAAACGTAAAAGGCAAAAACGACGGGAAGCGAACGCGTAGGATAAAGCCTTATCCCGCTGACGGGATAAAGGTGTGAAACCCGAAGGGGTTAATGGTTGAGGATGTCGACGATCTCCATCGTCTTATCCATCACGCGGACAAGCTTGCCGTCAAGACGGACGGTCACCAGACCGTCACGGTCTCTCGGCGAGATGATCACGGCTTCCTGCTCATAGACTCTGCGGTCAAGGCGTTCGCCGCGTTTGAGTTTTTTCTGCCAGCCCGGAGGCAGCGGCTGACCGCGCTGCGCTTTTTTCTGAAGGCCCGGGGGCAGCTGTCCGTGTTTGTCGTTTTTCGCCTGAAGTGGGAAAGCAAAGACCGTCCCGGCAATCATAAAGGCGAGAAAAGCTTTAAAAGACATTGAAACTCCTTACTAGCGCAACGATGCGCCTTTTGTCATTAAAACTATACCATAAAGAAAACAAATAGCGCAGGTGTCGGCGCATGCACAGCGAGTGAGAAAGCCGCTCCGGACTTAGACCGGCATCGGCTCTTCAGTCGGTTCGATCTCTTCGAAATCCTCGACGATCTGGTCGAACATTTTTTTGGTTTTTTCCGCCTTTGCGATGTGCGAATCAAAGACCGGTTTCGTCGCGGGGAACGTGTCGCTCAGTTCGCGGTAGAGATTGATGCGGCCGTCAATGTGGTTGTTGATCTCGTCGAACGCGCCGCGCAGCCACGCTTTGGAGATGGTATGACGGAAGAGCGCCTTGATCATCTTGTTGCGCTCTTTGATCGGCAGCGATTCATCCAGTGCCTGTGAAATGCGTTTGATATCGACACGGGAAAGGTAGACGCCGCTGAGCGCCGGGGCGAGCAGCTTGTTCTCCAGTTCGTCGACGAAGGCCGGTACCGGTTCTTCATCAACCGCATCGCCGGCATCACGGTCATTTTCGACCGGGTTGCCGCTCTCGTCTACGGTACATTTTTCGCGGACGAACTTGTCGAATTCCGCTTTGAGGTCGTCCAGATCGTGTCGGTTCATTGTTTTTCCTTTGTCAAATAGGTGTAGACGGTTTCCGTCATAATGTCCAGCAGGCTCTCATAGCCGCTGTACGCTGCGTCCAGTTCGATGCAGCGCTGCCGCAGCGCCGAAGGCTGCCGGGGTTGTTTCAGGTCGACGTTCAGCTTCGCAAGGGCGTTCACCATCGAGAGGTCGTTGTTCTCAGACAGATCGATCAGCATGTCATAAGAAGAGAGATCGACCCCCATACCCTCTGCCAGACGGTTGATGTCGAGTTCATTGCCCAGGCGCGCCTGCAGCGTCATCAGGTCTTCGATCCACGGATCGAAGAACGAGACTTCCTTCTCTTTAAACACGACAGCCATCGCCCCCGCCAGCGGCGTCGCACCGATGACGGCGATTTTCGAAGCAGCGCTTCGGTCCGCCACGGCCTTGAGTGCGACCGGCAGCAGCAGTTCTCCATGCATCCGGCCCTCGTTCACGGTCACGGTGTCGCAAATGCCGCAGCGTTCGCACAGTTCGGACGCCGAATCAACGATCTCGAGTGCCTGTTCCTGGTATTCGGAACCGATGACCGCCCCGTGCACGTGCGACTGCTTCATGTTCGAAAGCGTAAAATAGAAATCATCCGGGCGGATATTCATCGGGATCATCATCGCATCGTCGCCGGCACTCTTGAACCGTTTGTTCAACGTCACAGCAAAACGGTTCTGCTGGGCTTCCTCGGCGATAAACCCGAACAGCTTCGTCGCACTCGTGATCTGATTCGCTTCGTTCATTCATTCTCTCCTATGCCCCAGAGGGTACGGGCTTCTTCTTCCTCGATCCTGCAGCGGTGG